>NZ_JBHZPE010000007.1:0-132690 GCF_042787985.1 Peribacillus sp. YIM B13481 | reverse complement strand
AAAAAAAGGTAGATTTCCTCAGAATAAACTGAGAAAATCTACCTCTATTGGTCCGAAGGGACTTTTTCAGTGCCCTCGCTTTAACGCCTGTCTTTTTTCCATTTTTCAATCCCTCCGTCAGATAGGGATGTGGAAATCCTCATTCAAAATGATTAGTCCACCACTTTTCCCCAAACGGATGGTTTTTCTACATGAAAATCAATTTATGCTGATTATTGAAACGGTATTCCAATTTCATGATATCCCGAACGAACTCTGGTCCATATAGATTCAAGTAATAAAAAACATTCCAAATCCTCTCCTGGGGTGATCCAAGAGGATACATCGAATTTGCTATCCGTTCATATTTTTTCAATATGACCGAATGACGTTCCTTTGTACGGTCACCAATTTTCCCATACATAAAATCCAGTTGCTTTTGGATGAATTCAATGTTTTTATTCAACATTGGCTCAAGTCCTCTATCTATAGAGACAGCGCGGACAAAAAGCTTTCCATGGTTCTCTTCAAGCTGTGATTTCAGCGTCCCAAACAGCTGGTCAATCGTCTCATCTTTCACGGAATCGAGATAACTTTTTACTGCATTAGCGGTTCCTTCAGTCAGAACAGTTTCCAAACTGAGTTCCATTTCTTCAAGATCTGCATGGACACTGCGCTCCACAAGCGTGATGTTTAACCTAGGAATGATTGGAGGCATCTTCATGGAAAACAGCTCAAAAGCCTGTTTTAATTCTGCCCAATAGGCTATTTCCCCTGGACCAGAAATGAAAGCCAAAACAGGGAAAAGCATTTCCTGCATAAGTGGGCGTGTAATGACATTGTTGCTTAATCGTTCTGGATGGTTTTTGGCTATCTGCAGGAGTTCCTGCCTGGAAAAAGATACCTCGCCGTTTTTCCCGCTGAAACCGCCTTCTACACGTTCGAGTAAACATCGGTCTTTTTTTTCTGGATCATAATAAAATAAATTCGCTGCCTGTTTATCCATTTCTATCATTTTTGCATACCCTTTAGCATGCATGAATGACTGCTGTTCCTCGACCACTTCAGCAATCCTTTCACTTTCATTGATCATCGATTCGAAGTAGGCCCTCTCGATTCGCCTTAATTCCGGATCTCCCGCATCGACTAGTAAAAGTCCATATTCTTTGAACCATTCATGAATCAGCCGGGCGAAAAAATCGACGAAGGTTTTTGATTGCCTGAAGGTTTCTTTCATATCAATCAGAAGTTTATTCGTAAAGGCCGTTTCACCATATGTTTCAATGATTTCTTCAAACCACTTCTCTGCCTTTTCCGTTTCCAGTTCCACATCAGAAACCATTGTTTTATACGGCTGATAGGAAGGATAGGTTTTTTTGTAGGGTTTACCGTTTTTCATTACATAAACATGATTGACTTCAGCTAAATCATGATCTTCTCCAGCTATCCAAAAAACTGGAATCACTGGCTGCCCTAGTTCTTTTTCCTGTTCTTCCGCAAGCTTAATGACCGAAATCACTTTGTGAATGGTATACAGCGGGCCAGATAATAACCCAGCCTGCTGTCCCCCGATAACGACCACGGAATCATCCCTGCGCAACCTTTCAATATTTCCCTTAACGGACTCACTGCTTGAAAGACGAGACATGTATTGTTGTATGTAATCCGACAATTCACCACGTAAAAAAGAGCGGTTCATCAATTCATTATATCTATTGCGATAAATGTCAGGCTTAGACAAGTCATAGTGAAAATAATCTTCCGTTTCAAGGCGGTTTTGTAAATAGTCCGATGCAAAACGGTTTAACGATGGTAACGCGAGATCTTTCATCTCCATTTCTGTTCTCCCTTTCTCTGCAACTACAATTCTTTTTAGAGTATAACATTCCGGTTTAAGAAAACAAAAGAAGTTGCCCAGCAGCAGAAAATTGATGCGATGTTCTATGTTATGTAGTCAATATCTTAGTAATACTTGTAATTAAACCAATGGAAAATAACAGAAGATAAGCTAAAAAAAAGAAGGCGAAGTTCACTCTCCAAAAACCCTTTAATACCTTACGGAAAATGATTTCTTCCTTCACCTTGTAATGGACAAGGACCACCACGAATGCGTTGATGATCATGATGAGCATGATCACCCAAAGAATTTGCTTATCCCAAATTGTAATAATTAAATAATGGACGGATATTACGAACAGCAGCGTACTCATGTCCATAGCAAATTGAACGGAGCGCCTATGGTTTCCAGTGAATTGTTTGGCACTTATAAAAAAAAGTATATACCCTACGAAAGGCAAGGTAATGAATATCGCGGCAAGGCTTGAAACAACGTTCGGCACCCTCTCATCCCCCCTGAGACTCTTTTCCTTTGACCATCTTATATAGAGAAGACGTCAGGCAATCACTTTTCCCTTTACTCTTTGCCTCCGAGAGGATATGACCCAAAATAGCATCAATTTCCGTTTTTCGGCCATTTTCTAAATCTGTCAGCATCGACGATCGATTTTCCGCTGTCGCCATACAAACGGATTTCACATGTTCAAATGACTCTGTTCTATTTTGGATTTCCAAAATACCAGAGATTTCTTCAAAAAGGGCTTGAAACAATTGATAATAATGGGCATTAGTGATTAGACCGCCATTTTCCACAGCAAGGATCGCTGTTAATGGATTTATCACTGAATTAACGACAAGCTTATCCAACAGCATCGTATGATAATCTTCACTCTTAGTGAAGGGGAATTGATCGAACATTTCATTAACTAACGAGAGTTGTTCAAGTTCCCCTTTAAATGAAGCGATCCTTGTAATGCCTAATCCAGTGTGTTCTACGGTATTCAAATCATGTTTCAATGCCCCATGCTCCACTACCCCCACATAGATGGCTTGGGATTGAAGCTGCTTCAAATAAGAAATATGCCCGTAGCCATTCTGCAAGAAAAGCAACGGAACCTGGATATCATTGATCCTCGGCAGTATTTGCGGCAGGTGATATTGCTTAACGGCCATTATAAGAAGATCCTCATCCGAAATCCCCTCATCCAAGCTCTTTGAAACGATGCCTGCCAGCAGATGGCTTTCACCATCCACAATAAGACGAATACCCTCATGATTGATGATGGAGGCCTGTTCCGCAGTATGGGTATAAAGAGTCACTCTATGGTTTTCACTCAAATGAGATGCAAACAGCAGCCCGATGGCCCCTCCCCCAATGATTCCAATTCTCATAATAACCTTCCTTACTATTTGAAATATATTAACTATTTTAACACATTATCCTTTTTACCCTGCATCAATTTTCACATCAACAACTTTGGAAACCCCCGCTAATCAACTTAAATGAAGTTCCCCAGCCCATCAACAAGGGTCGCAATGGAATTTAATGAAAAGAATTTTAAATACCCATTAGAAGATATATTTCCTTCTTCAAGCGATAATTTAATGGTATATTATATAGGAAAAGCTTACATTCTTTAGACTATATAGGAACAAAGATACCCCCAATCTCAACCATCGAGAAATCGAAGGGAATGGGCGGGGGATAAAAGGCTGTAGGCATTTAGTCAGCAAGGATAAATCTGTCGATGTCATACTAGATTTAGCCTTTAGCTGGAATTCCACATGGTAAAGATCGGTGGGATGACTTTCAATGGGTAATGGGAAGAGGTTTATCAGAATTAAGGGGGAGCTTTTTTATGGAATACAAGGTGGAACGATTACTTGTTAATTTTAAAACGCTTGAGGAATTCAAAAAGTTCAAAGAATACGGGATACAGGAACTGTCAATGCTAGATGATTTAGAGGGTAACATCATTGAAAATGACAGCCAGTCACCTTTTTATGGAATCTTTTATGGCGACAAACTTGTAGCACGGATGAGCCTGTATAAAAGAAGCGCTAAATTTGACCAGTATTTTGACAATTCAAGGGACTTCCTTGTTCTTTGGAAACTTGAAGTCCTGCCTAACTATCAGAAAAAGGGGTATGGAAAAGCTTTAGTCGAATTCGCCAAAAGCCTGAACATGCCTATCAAAACCAACCCAAGAGTCCATTCACAAGACTTTTGGAAAAAAATGGGATTTTGTGCAGTTTCCTATGATATGGAAAGGGACCTCGGAGAAAACCCACTGATTTGGAGCCCATTTGACAAACAAGAAAATAAAGAAATAGATACACAAGGATAAGGAAATATAGAAAATGCGGGCGGATTTTCCCACCCGCATTTTCTATTTACTTACCCTTTCCAAATTGCCATTCTTATCCATTTGAAAACTCACCTTCGGATTCGTTTTTTCATCTTCTTGTACACTAAGCTTTCTTGCCCGCTCCATAATCTGCATTAACGCACGATAATCTTCCTCTACTGCTTTCAAGTTTTCTTTAAGCAGTGAATTCTCTTCCAGTAATCGTCCATTTTCCCGGTCAAGTAATAGGGACCGCTCAAAAATCCGTTCTTTTTCCTTATTTTCAAGCTGAAAAAATTCATCCATTTTGGTTAAATATAATATAACTTCCTGGAGGGTGATAGATTCTTTTTCTTCCTCCTGGGGCGATTTTTGTTCAATAGTGTTATTTTCCACCACTGGAACGGAATCCCTTTCCAAATCAGGATCATTGACCACCTGTTCTTTCCTTTGTTTTTTTGCCAGCTCAATCCCTGATTTATATTGCTTCCTTACAAATGAATTCCAACGGAATCCACATGCAGCCGATGTCCTCGATAATTGTTTCCCCACTTCTTCAAAAGCCTTTAATTGTGTACTGCCTTCCCGTATATGCCTTAGTACCACTTCAGCCAACAACAAATCTTCATCGTGAGTCCATGCATCTTGTCTCGCAATCGACATCTCTCTACCTCCTTAGCAAGTTTTAATTCATAATATGCACTTGCTAGGAAAGATAGAAGATATATAGAGCGGGTAATATTTATTTTTTCTTATTTAAAAAACGGTCAACTGCAGCATGATGCTCATCACTCGCCCACAGTTTAGAACATTCCCGGATTTCCGCATCCATCCTTCCTCTAAGCCCGCTATACTCCCATTTATGGACAAGCAATCTTTTATAAGCCATCAATACCCCTGTCTCATGGCGAAGAAAATCTTCTGCGAACTTCTCCCACCCATCCAATCCTTCTCCGACTATCTCATCTACGAAACCAAATTCCTTTGCTTCCTCAGCTTTATGTATTTTTGCATCCAATAATAGCTTCAGCGCTTTTTGCTCTGGTATTTTTTCAAGCAAAAGTGAAGCTCCGCCCCAGCCAGTCGTGATTCCTAGAGTTCCTTGTACAAATCCTAGCTTAGCTCCGCTCTTTGCCAATCTGAAATCACAAGCTGTCGCTATTTCGCATCCCCCTCCGACTGCACTTCCGTTGATGAGTGCAAATGTCGGTTTAGGAAAAACTGCTAGTGTATAAAGTATTTCACCCATTTTCGATAACATAGTAAAGGCTTCTTCTTCTGTATGCAAATCCTGAAATTCACTTAAATCCCCACCTGAACAGAATGCCTCAGAGCCCGCCCCTGTCAGGACGAGCAACTTAACTTCGTCATCGTGTGCCGCTTCTGACAATATCGACTTAAGTTCGTCCATCAATTGATAATTCACGGCATTCCTTTTCTCCGGTCTATTAATTAGGACCTTCATGATACCTCGTATATCCTTTTCAACCTTAATCATCTGATACACATATTCACCTTCTCCAAAATCATCATCGAATATAGATGTTTCTAAATATTCTGCCAAATAAATTTGCAAAAAAAACACAGAGATATATCTCTGCGCTTTTTTTAGCGTGTTGCATCAAGAAAGCAAAGCTCTCAAGTAGGTCAAGAAATTATTTTGCGACAACTTCTTTTCCTTTATATGTTCCACATTCTTTACAAACGTGATGTGAAAGAGTCATTCCACCACAGCTCGGGCATTCTACCATACCAGGTACTTGAAGCTTGAAGTGTGTACGACGTTTTCTTTTTACAGTTTTCGACGTTCTTCTAAAAGGTACAGCCATTATTCCCACCTCCTTAAAAAATATAAAAAAGCTGGAAAAATCGGATTAGCGATTTTTCGTTCCAATCAAGATTCTTTATTGTTGTCAAAAAAGTCGGCAAGCTTTGCAAATCTCGGATCAACCTTATGCTCATTTTCTACTTCAGAAATAACAGCCCAGTCTTTCCCAGATTGAGGAGCAGCTTCGTTTGAATCGACATCCTCACAAAAAACCTGCATCGGAATTTCTAGCAATAAATTTTCTTTAATTACCGGTATAAGGTCTACAACGTCACCTTCCACAACAGTGACATCATCTCCGTAGAAATCAGTGCCATCTGCTTTTAAAAGAAAGGTTTCCTTTGTATCAATATCAATCGGATATTTAACGTCTACCAGTGTACGGGAGCAAGGTAATGTTAATTCACCTGAAAGATGCAAGTGAAAAGTAATCTCGGTAGAGCTTATATCAGCTCTTCCTGCTACTCTAATCGGAGAAACATCGCGAATTTGCGGGTCTCTTTCTCTAATGTCTAAGACATCCACCAGTTCATCAAACCGTAAATCTTTGTCCCGAATTTTTTGAAGTTGACTAATTGTCCATTTCAAATGAAATCACCTCAAGGCAACAAAAATAATTATAGCTTTCAATTATAAGTTTGTCAATATTTTTTCTTTACACTATAATGTAGTCATCCTAACTGATTATCCATGGTTAAGAATCTTTTCAAACAAAAAATCAAGACGAATCATTATAGTAATTTTACTTGAAATACTATTTTAGCACTAAGTTGAAAAAATACAAAGTTTTTCTCTGAGGTGAACGAATGAAAGCTTGCGGTTTAGTTGTCGAATATAACCCTTTTCATAATGGACATGTTTTACATGCAAGAGAAAGTAGAGAAAAAACAGGGGCAGATATTGTTGTGGCAGTTATGAGTGGACCCTTTTTACAACGTGGCGAGCCTGCTATCGTCAGCAAGTGGACACGTGCCGAAATGGCCTTGAATGGCGGCATAGATCTTGTCATCGAGCTTCCCTATGCTTTTGCAACACAGAAGGCGGAGATATTTGCAAAAGGATCTATCTCTCTTTTGGAATCCCTTGGCTGTGACTCTTTTTGCTTCGGAAGTGAGGATGGCAGAATTGAACCATTCATCACCGCCCATAGAATTCTTACGGATAATTCCGCTGCATTCGATGCCGCCATTAAATCGTACATGGATACCGGTAATAGTTATCCGTCCAGTGCTGCCAAGGCCTATCGATCGATCACCAATGGTGATGCGGCACTGGATTTGGCGAAGCCTAATAATATTCTTGGAAAGGAATATGTAAGTGCAGCCCTTTCTAACGGCTTTTCCATTCGCCCTTATACGATTCAAAGGGTTGCTGCCGGATACCATGAAACAAAGTTGTCTAAAGACCCTATTGCCAGCGCAACTGGGATACGTAAAGCCATCCATGAACAGCAGGAATTGAATCCCGTTTCCAGTTATATTCCTCAACCGACAATGAGTGCTCTTGAGCAATATTTATCGAACTATCATGCATTACATGACTGGGAAATGTATTGGACCATGTTGAAATACCGAATCCTGTCTTCCTCTTTAATCGAATTGGCAGAGATTTACGAAATTGAAGAAGGCATAGAACACCGAATAAAGGAGATGGCCAAACAATCTTCGAGCTTTACTGGATTCATGGCCGCTCTGAAGACAAAACGCTATACATGGACACGCCTTCAGCGGATGTGTGTCCATGTATTGACTCATACATTAAAGGAACAAGTGATTCACAATGACCAACCAGCCTATATCAGACTTCTTGGCATGAATGGCCGGGGACAAGAATATCTTCGTACCGTTAAAAAAGGCTTACCTCTCCCGCTCATCTCTAAACTTTCGTCCTATCAGAAGCAGGACATCGATATGGACTTACGAGCGGCACAGGTGTATGCATTGGGCTTGTCCGAACCGTATCAAGCTGACTTGATGAAACGGGAATATGAAGCCCCCATCATTATCAAATGAAGATGCATTTAAGCTTGGCCTGCCCGGTCCTTACATGTAAAATCAGCTAATCAAAAAAAGCGGAAACAGAAGATGACTGTGAAGTGAACACAAAAAGTTAGACACTTCATTTAGTTACGCTGCTCCTAAGGATTGAGTTCGGTATTGCACCGGACTTAATCCTATTAATTTTGCCTTGATCCGTTTGTGATTATAGTATTCGATATAGTTTTCCAGCTCTTGTTTGAAATGGGACATCCTGTAGTATCCTTGCAGGTAAAGTAATTTTGATTCAAATTTTTGATGACCGCGTCATCGAGACAGTTTCCTTTACGGGACATACTTTGTGTAATCCCTTGGTCCTCGAGAGCTTGTACTATTGCCTCATTTTATTTGCCACCCTTGATCCGAATGAAGGACAGGGGTCTCTAAGCAAGCTTGATCTAACATCTTGGACACAAGCTCGAAAGACAGGGCGTGTTTCAATCGTATAAGAAATAATTTCACCATTGTATAGATCGAGAATAGGTAAAGATATCATTTTTCAACAAAGAGATGAAACCCTGTCACATCTGTCACCCATTCTCGTTCAGGTTTAATGCCGTGAAATTATTGAAGCTGGGCTCACGGAATGAGATGCATGGTACTCAGCGATTTTACGGGATCCTATCCTTCCAAGTACTGCGAAACCACTTCTACTTTATCTTCAAATAATCTCACCATAAAAAATACACCTCCAATTGCTAGACTTTTGTCTAACAATTGGGGTGCAGTTCACTGCCTGCGCTTTTTTTCTTTTTCTTTTTCTTTTAGATTAGTTAAATAGGCTAAAGCATCCTCAAAGTTGTCAACCGGAACGATCTTCATGTCCGTTCCAATGTCCTTTGCTGCAATGAGTGCATCTTCATAATTCGAACCAGCCGCTCCGTTTTCATTTGGGGCAAAGAATATTTCTGCCCCAGATTTATCGGCAGCCACTATTTTCTGTTGAATCCCGCCAATTGGACCGACTGTACCATCATCCGACATCGTTCCTGTACCGGCAATATCATATCCTTTTGTAAGGTCGCCTTCTGTTAATTGATTATAAATCTCCAAAGAAAACATTAAACCGGCAGAAGGTCCGCCTATTTGTTCTGAATCTATGGCAATCGCCGGTTTTGTGGTCACCTTTCGATTATCATCTAGCGAAATGCCTATTCCAACCCTATTTGGGTCATCTTTAAAAGGCTGCAATGAAAGAACGGCTGTTTTCTTCGTCTCCTCCCGCTTATACACTATTTTTACTTCATCTCCAGCTTTTTTTCCATTAATGTAATCCATGAATTCCTGTGCAGACTTGAAATTAACATTATCGACCTGAATGATTTGGTCGCCCGCTTTCAGTTCTTTAGCTGCCGGCATTCCTTTAAGCACGTCCAAAACATAAACACCCAGGTACTTGTAATCAACTTCTTTCCCTGCTTTTTCATATGCTATCTGAATGGCATTATTTTTAGATTCATCCATTAAGTGAAGCTGCCTGATATTATATTCTTCATCTGTTTCATCTTCGCTTCGAATGGAGGTTTCCGGATAAAGCTCCTGATATTTGCTCCACTTCGCCAGCATATAGGAATAAATATTCGCCCGGCCCATCCTTACAGTGGTTAACATAAAGCTGCCTTTCGCTTCATCTCCTCCGGAAACCTCTATGATTGGCTCCAATTCTTTAGCCATTCCTGGTTTTGTTACATAAAAAGGTAGGGAATAAAGGGCTGATGCTATGAGAAGTATAGCCACCACCAGGAAAGTGCGTACATACATTTTACGGCTCATTTTCAAAGGACTCCTTCCAAGTAACAATGCTTTGCTTAATTTGATCTATCTTTCCTCTTGCAGCTTCTTCTCCAATACTAATTATTTCCTGAACGTTTGTAAATGATTTCGAGCTGTATTTCTCAACCCTGGGGCGGATCATGACGTCTGAAGCAAACTCCCTGCTTTTAACCAGCTCCATTTGCAGGATATCGAGGCTTTGCATAATGACATCATATATGGAGTTTATCTCCATATCCTGTTTCACGTGGGCTACATCTACTCCAATTATGATATCGGCTCCCATATCCTTCACGACGGAAACAGGGACCCTGTCAACAACCCCGCCATCAACAAGCAGCCGATTTCCAATTTTCTCGGGAATGAAAATACCTGGAATGGAGATGCTTGCCCTTACAGCTGGAGCGATGGGACCTTCCTGAAAAATGACCTTTTCCCCCGTTTTTATATCAGTGGCGACCACTGCCACAGGAATATCGAGTTCTTCAAATTTCTTACCATATGTAAATACCCTGATTAAATCCTTTGTCCGTTTACCTGAAATGAGGCCCATTTTAGGTATGGTAAAGTCTAAATAATACTTTCGCTTAAATGCACGGGACAACTTATACAGCCTCTCGATATCCGAACCTGCTCCATAAAAGGCCGCAACCATAGCGCCCATGCTGCTTCCAGCAATCATATCTATCGGAATGCCTTCTTGCTGTAATACCTTTATCACTCCAATATGTGCAAAACCCCTAGCTCCTCCTGACCCAAGTGCAAGCCCGACCTTTGGTCTCGACAAAGATATCCCCCCCGCTGAAATAACACTCATTCAAAGTTATGGTCTTAAACGGATTTATAGAAGCATATTATTTATATTGACAGTGAAACAAGCATTGCAGTAAAAGCCTATAACCATGTAATTGAATGGCTACATTGAAATTTCCATTGTACGGATCATCCTCATTTCATCCTGTACATTACTTTTCGAGAAAAGGAAATTCATATTTTATTATATACGAAACGGACTGCCCTTATTTAGTAACCTTCAAGAGGAGGCTGAATTTTGCTAAAATCAAAATCTAAAACAGTACTGTTAGCTACCTCCGTCACGATGATGGCAGTTGGCTTGATCATCTTCCCCCAAGAATCTTTCGAAGCTTCCAAAAGCGGGCTGAATATGTGGTGGAAAATTGTTTTCCCTTCTCTTCTACCTTTCTTGATTTTCTCGGAGTTATTAATCAGTTTTGGGGTTGTCAGGTTCATCGGCGTCATTCTCGAACCATTTATGCGTCCATTGTTCCGTGTACCAGGAGTGGGCGGGTTTGTTTGGGCGATGGGACTTGCATCAGGGTTTCCAGCTGGAGCGAAGTTCACTGTAAGGTTGCGTCAGGAGGAGCAATTAACCCGCATTGAAGCTGAAAGACTTGTTTGTTTTACTAATTCATCAAATCCATTGTTCCTGTTCGTTGCCGTCGCCGTAGGGTTTTTCCACAATCCTCATTTAGGGATCATCCTTGCGCTTTCCCACTACCTAGGAAATTTTTGTGTAGGCATCATCATGCGTTTTTACCGTTGGAAAGAAGAAAAATCCCCTACAAAAGTAATGAACAAGCTCCCCTCCATTAGACAAGCGTTTAGCCAGATGCACAGAACCCGAATAAAAGAAACAAGACCATTTGGCAGTTTACTTGGAGATGCCGTGATCTCATCCATTCAAACCTTATTAATGATTGGAGGATTCATCATACTCTTTTCGGTGGTCAACAAACTTTTATTTCACATGAACATTACCGGATCGCTCGCATCGTTGGTCGCAGGGATTTTACATATTTTTAATTTCCCGGATTCCTTAAGCCTACCGTTCATATCAGGCATGTTTGAAATGACTCTTGGTTCAAAATTAACCAGTTCGGTCGAAAATGCAAATCTCTTTCAGCAAACTGTGATGACAAGTTTCATCTTGGCTTTCAACGGATTCAGCATTCAAGCGCAAGTTGCCAGCATCATAGCAGCAACAGACATTCGTTTCACTCCCTTTTTTCTGGCTAGGATAGCACATGGCCTTCTGGCATCCATAATCACCGTCTTGCTTTGGGAACCATTCTATAATGAAAATAGGTACAGCGGCAACCCGATACACGCCTTCCCAGTCAGTGGTTCTGGTGAACATGCGCATTCCCTTTATCAGAACATGCTTGATTTCGGTCCTATTCTTACCCTCGCGTTTTTGATCCTATACATCATCATATTTACCAAAAGGCTGTTCAAAGGCCTTTCTTAAACCGAAAAAAGAGCATTGCGCGGTTAGCAATGCTCTTTTTTCTATTCTTTCTGTTCCTCGTACTTTTTGGAAAGAGCTTTCTGGACAACAGGTGGCACTAGTTCAGAGATATCCCCGCCATATTTCGCAACCTCTTTCACGATACTTGAACTCAAGAAAGAATATTGATTTTTCGTCATGATAAAGAATGACTCTATTTTACTGTTAAGGAAACGGTTCATTGAAGTTCCCTGCATTTCATATTCAAAGTCGGAAGTCGCCCTCAGTCCCCTGATAATGGCATTCGCGGAAACGCTTTCAGCATAGTCGACCGTCAATCCTTGATAGAAATCCACTTTAACATTTGGCATATGGGCCGTTGCTTCAGTAATCAATTCCAGCCTCTCCTCCACTGTGAACAGTGAATTTTTCGCTGAATTGTTCACGATGACCACATATACTTCATCAAAAACATTCGCCCCCCTTTGAATGATATCAAGATGACCAAATGTTATTGGATCAAAACTCCCCGGACAAATCGCTATTTTGGACATTCATAGTTCCCCCTGTTCGTGTATGTTTCCCCATTGATAAATCGTAACGGCAATGACGCCATAAACCTCTTTTCTCTTAACGGTAAAATCGCCAACTCTTTCTGGCAATGTAACATCATGGCCATGTTCACAAACAATATATCCCATATCGCTCAGCAATCGGTATTTATGTATTTCTTCAAGAATCTCCACAAGCTTTTGTTTCTTATAAGGTGGATCAAGAAAAATTAATTCAAAAGTCATTTCCCTTTTCACCAAAGCTTTCAATGCACGCTCTGAATCATTTTTATAAACTTCAGCACGGTCTGAAAACTTACATAGTTCCAAATTGGCCTTAACCGTTTGATTTGCTTTAAAATCCCGGTCAACAAATATGGCTTTATCCATGCCCCTGCTTAACGCTTCAATTCCCAGTCCACCGCTCCCGGCAAACAAGTCCAGGACTTGCCCTCCTTCGAAATAAGGCCCAATCATATTGAAAATGGATTCCTTAACTTTATCAGTAGTCGGCCGGGTTCCTGTACCCGGTACAGCCTTAAGTGGTCTTCCTTTGCAAATTCCGGAAACGACCCTCATCATTCTCACCACATTTTTTGACAAATTTCTGTTACTTTCCTATCCTAACATATTAGAAAAAGCTAGCCAATAATAAAAGCCATTTCCTTCAATTCCAAGATGAAAATCAACTTATCATTTCGTACCTTGGATAGATGATATCCATTCTTTAGATAAATCACTTACATTTTGAATAATAAAGTGGTTTTTGGCAATAATAAGAATAACAACATTCCTTTTTAGGTGTTGTTGCCAACCGCGGAGAAGGCTTACGTTTCCCCATAAGTTCTTCCTCCGGTTTCTCCTCTCCCTTTGCCTTCTGGTCCTTATTTAGACATAGAAGGACCCTGCAAATTTTTGCAGGGCTTTTTTTATTGATAAAACCTATGATACCTAAGTTTCTTTTTCATGATTCGTCAATGAAGTTGTCCTTCTCTTTTATGAGGGATAATGATAAAGTAATGAATAAAAGTTAGTTAGGAGAGGTTTAATTGATTCAACGTTTTATTGAACTTGGACAAGGATATTCCGATATATATGAGTTGCTGGAAGTAGGACGCAGCCAGAAACATCGGGTCGCAAGGCTTTTGGCTTTGCATACTACAATAAATGATAAAAAGGTAACGTCATTGGTTATCGTCATGCAGCCTACAGATCCAGGGAAATTCCAACCGCTTTACATTTGCCGTGAAGGTATACCGAACCCCCATGCCACCAAAAACAAACGCTATGAGCTTTTTGAGAACTTGGCGGAGGAACTGGATAAATCCATAATTGAAATCGATATGAAACCTTCGGTGCTCTTTGCAGAAATCGAGTTGTACTACCAACACTTAATCGGAATTTTGCGAATGAACAGATATCTGCCTCCATTAGGTTGAGAGATATTGATGCACTATTGAAAAAGGCTGACTCCGCAAGAGTCAGCTTTTTTAAATCCCCATTTTATAATCATATTCTTTCGCTTTATCCGGTTTGGAGTTTTCGAATTCCACCTTCAAAAAAGGCTTGTAAGAAAGGTCCACTTTTTTTACGAACGAATAATTATTCAGCTTTTCCACCAGTGGTTCCACTTCATCCATATTCGTATAAAGGACTACGTATTTCAACTTTTTTGAAACATAATGGATATTCCCAAATTTCCTAAGCATTTTGGCTTGTTTTAATGTATGTAAATAGACGATGATTCCCTGTCTCGCTCCAAGCATATCAATAACTCCCTTTTATAAAGGTTTTAACTAAGTGTAGCATAGCAGAATCTTTACTTTCAACCAAGAAAAAAGATTATAAACGAAATTCTCTTACTATTATGAATATACATACTGTGAAGGGAGCCGAAAAAACGATGGATTTAGACCAAATTTGGCAACAATTTATGGATCATCTATTAGATAATGATGAAATCACCAAAGTTTCGATAAAAAAATTTACAGGTATACCATTTATATATATCGATTTTCATCCGGCACAAAATGATATAAGTAAGCTTTCTATCATAATAAAAAAAGCCGCAGGCCTTTCAATGCGTGGCAAGCAGCTCCATTGTGAAACCATTTTCGTACGGCAGGAAGAACCTTTATATGTATTCCGTCATCGTTTTTATGTGCCGCAGCAAAAGATGTTTTGCTGCGGCAATCTTTGTCCGGACTGTATCCTATACCGCAGTTAACCCCTTTTAGTCTTCAATCGCACTTGTAACCTATCCATAATATAAAAAAAGGCTAAAAACTGGTGAAAGGTTCAAAAAAGGAATTTTTTATACATGCATCGTTTCATTCCTAACACTTTCTGTAGAAGGTGCCGTATATGAAACAGCCACCGAACTCCGAAATAATATCGAATTTCGATGGCTGCAGGTTCTTTCCATAAACCATAAAAGCCGGCAAACAATGGTTATGATCTGGCTATTTCATTAAGCAGAGCATCCACAACTTCCGCCGGTTCCGCAACTTCCCGTCGAACATCCACCTGATGATACAAAAAATGGATTGCCCGCAGGGGTTTTGACCTGTTCTGAAACCGCTCGTCCTATTCTTCCGCTTATTTCATCAAGAACGGATTGCAATTCGGTCTCCGCCCGCTTAAACTCGGCAACGGCAGGATGCATATCCATGTCTCGTTTAGCTTCCCTTGTCTCTAAATTGATACGCTTATAATCCGGATGATATTTACCGAACCTTTGAACATCTTCAAATAGATCCTTTAGTGAAGTAAACTTGGAAATTTTCCGCTGTGCCTCTTTGTCGCTCTGTAATTTATATAAACTAAGGAGATATTCTTCCCCTATTTCAGAATGAAGGATCATTTCAGCTAATCCTTCAGCCTGTTGTAAAATGTCGATGATTTCCATAGTAGCAAGCATTAACAAGCTCACCTCCATCACCATTTTACCATTTCTCTCTTTCACATGCTAATGGTTTGATTAAATCGAGGAAGTGATATGTACTTCAAACTCTTTTTGAAGCCCTGTTTTTTCACCTGAAGCATTCAAAATCTCCAGCTTAATTTTATGCATGCCATTCGGGACATCCTTTAAGATAAATGCAGCCGTTCTCATATCGACTTTCTTTTGATTATCAATAAATACAGACACAGTTGCCAATTGTTCAGAATTCGTTTCAGAAAACACATAGTTTTTCAAGTAGCACTCCACATAGACGGAGTTGCCTTTCACAAAAGTTTTTACCCGAAAATCCTCATCTGAGTTTCGGACGCTCGATACAGTGGTGGCAGCTTTAAGGGAAGGTTCACCTTGTAGGGCTACTCCTGAATTTTCAGGTTCCGGTATTTTCTTTCCACATCCCGATGCTGCCATCAACACTGTTAGAACCACAATCAACTTTCTCATAACATCGTCCCCCTTTTGCCTTTATTGTTCGCCAAAAGGAGTAATTTACTCTTTTTTTCTTCATTCACCTGGAGCATTCATCGCTTGAAACATATGAAGCATCATGGAGGCAACCTGGACGCTTTCCGAAAATTTAGAAACCCGATGTGGAATAGACTTCTCAAAAAAATATTTCGCTTCAGTTTCAAATACATCCACTTCATGAGGATTACGCATTAACCTTTTGTACCAGGCAGGTTGAATCCTCAAGTAATTTCGCATATCATCATTCGTTTGAATGAATTCATATATATTCTGACGCATGAAAAACCCTCCTTAATCTTTAGTGAATAAAAAAGGGTTAGCTCTCTGCTCTCTTTCTTTTTTAGGGGGACTGGTATCTTCTGATTTATTCCCTTGGAAAGCAGATAGCACTCCTTGGATTGCACCAATGGCCTGATTGGCATTTGTAATATATTGTTGAATCTGGCCCATATCCATATTTTTAACTGCACTCATTAACGAACCGATCAACTCAGTACTTTGGTCTCCCTTTTCTACCGGCGGTGATGGGGCTTCTGAATTCACTTTGGACTTATCCACGCTTACATCAGCCTGCCAGCGTGGATGATCTTCTCCGAGTAAATACCATTCTTCAAAAAGTTCCTGCCATGTTGCTTGCTTGTTTCTCACTTCATTCACTAAAAAAGGATGCTCCTTGACAAACTCCCGAAATCGATCGACGGAGGGGCGCTTTCTTTTTGCCATTACTCTCACCTCACACTTAGACATCGCCTATTGCACCATATGCTATAAGCAAATAAAATGTGCATCAAATTCCGCTTCAAATGCAATTGGATTTCATATAGTAAAAAAGGATGTATTTTCATGCCGAATACAAGTGAATTAAACAAGGATTCCCAGAACCCGGTTCAGTCTGTAGATGAAACGGAGTTATCGGTTTTATCTGGAATTGACTCAGATCTAAAAGCCAAAAGAGACCCAAAGTAAATATTCTTGTATTTCTAACCTACTGCAATTAAAAATTGCAAACAGGGGAAGACACTTACAATGATCATGCCTAAAAAACCCCTCTTGTACATAATGTATTGAAAATTACATATGGGGCATGATTGCTACCTTGATAGATTCGGGGATGGGTGCCTTGCAAACTCAACATGTCCACAAGGGTTCCGTTACTACGGATTTCCAAGTTCGATATGTGAAACCCTCCAATGGTGATCGATTAAAGTGTACGAGTAAATTAATAATAGAGGTAGTAAAACGATCATCATCGAGGGGAAGGTCAACCATGATGACGGGGAACTTTATGCTGTATAGACAGGAAATTTTTTAGAACAAGAAAACGGACCCCAAACGGATCCGTTTTTTTATTTTTTTATAAAATTCTGGGTGTAATACCTTTTATAAACCCCAACACCCAGACCTGTAAATTCCTCGTTCAGCATCGCATCCCGATGCCCTTTACTATTTAGCCAGCCCTCCATGACTGCAGCCGCGTCCACATAATTAGCCGCAATATTTTCACCTGCTGCCTTGTATTTAACATGACCTGCATCGAGACGTTTTTCCAAATCCCCTTTTGTTTCAGAAACATGGGTTCCTTCAGGAGCGTCCGTCATTTCCCGGCTATGAAGGTAGGCAACCTCAGCAGTTGGACCATCCCATTCTAAAGGATTAAGTTTAAACCTGCTGCGCATTATATTTGTAATATCGAAAATTTGCTGCTCATTGCCACCTTCCACTTTCGCCAAGTCTTCTTTAGAAAGTTCCTTGACGGTCACAAGTTTACCATGATAGGTCAATTCATACGGCTTTTGTTTTAATAGGGCGGAATCATTCAAAAATCGGACGCTTGAAACAGTCCCTGTGAATTTATCCAAATAAAGCTGAACATAAATGTTCCCTAGATCAATCAAAGGCCTCATGTTCATATCTTCCTCCGACAATTCAAAACGATAGGAACTGTCGCCAACTTCAATATCAACAGTAGGTTCTACATATAAGCTGGAATAGATGGCATCAATCGATTGTCCAATTTTAAAAGGAGCGACATTAACCTTATCACCGATTCCATAAGCAGATACCACTTTTCCATTCTCTACGGCCAGTTGAAAATAATTGTTATAGTCCTTTTTATAAACCCACCATTCATATCCATAGGCGGACATATCAATTCGATCCGGCTTACCGTATTCCTTTTCTATTTCTTTTGCCTTTTTTCCAATTGTTACTCCCAGACCTTCTGTCACTTTAGTCACCCCTTCTTTTTCGGAAGAAGTACTTTTTTCATTTATATGTCCATTGGGGTTAACGCCTTTGTTACCATCAATAAGAGGGTTACCTTCATTTTCATCGCCGATATTAAGATAAATACCGATTACGAAAAAAATAACGATTAACACCAAAACCTTTCCTAATCTGCGCAGAGGAACACTCCCTCTCTCTAATCTAATTTATGTATCCAATGCAAAAACCATTCTGTCCTGATTATATCACTGTTCAATCATAATTTTCTAATTTACGATAGACTGCCCCTTCATTAAATTTATTTTAAAGTGGAACTTTTGTGAATCATTAAAATACCGTGGTTGAGTTCATTGCAACTTCCACCATTTCGTACTATTATAAAATATAGGATAAAATGGTATATTATAAACATACTTGGAGATTTTTAATATATTCATGTACATAATATTTTTTCCGGTATGTCATTTTAATTCCCAATAGAAACATAGGAGGTACTACTCGTGAAATTTGAAAGCTTTGGAATCGAAAACATCACAGCCGACTTAAACCGATTAGATGACCTAATGCCGCAATATGGTTTAATACGTGCCGAACAATGGGATTACGAAAGAGTCAGTTACGATCGTAAGTTCGAATTAAAAGAAGGAACGTTTTACCTGCGAATACTTGGCTATGCTACAGAGGGCGATGTAGGCGCTCACAGAGCCGTCATCAAACTAATGGTTCCTCTATTAGGAAAACATTATTATCCACACGGGGTTGAATATGGCGAAGGGGAGGACTTCCCTGCATCATTAGTTAAACAAAGTGAAAAAATCCTCGCTCAGATCAAAGAAGAACTTACACAATTCACCGGCCTGTAAAAGCCGTTAGTAAAAAGTGCGGTACAAGGGAGCGGATCATGAGTGATGCTCTCTTTTTTTCCATTACAAAAGCCTGATGCTTTTTTTTGCATCAGGCTTCTTCATCATTTTAAAATCCTAGGATCGCCTTTATTAAAGATGTTGTTTCGCCGCCATGATAAATGACATAAAGCAGGATGTAAACGGCTACTCCAGTAATCCCAGTGAAAAACCAAATGATGCTTGTCGTAGGTCCGATTTTTTTATGAATGGCGAATTTACCTTTAAACCCAGTGGTAAGCATGATGATCCCCAAAACAGCTCCAGTTGTAGCAAGTGTTATATGGAAGATTAAAAAAATCGTATAATAAATTTTAATGTCATCCGGTCCACCAAATGACGTACTGCCAATAAAGACCGTACGAGTAAGATATATAGTGAAAAAGATTACCGCAAAAACCGCAGCTACCATCATGGTTTTTTTATGAGTCTCGATTTTGCGTTGTTTAATTTGATACCAGCCTATTGCAACAGTGATGGCACTTAATACAATGAAGGCTGTACTTATAGTTGGAAGGATTGGTAAAGACATATGAATTGTAGTCCTCTCTTTATTTATTAATCAACTACCATTTTATAAAAGGTAATCATAAATTTCAATAAAATCAAGTATTTTTAACAGAATGCTCACTTTTATGGTGATATCCAAGACAAAACACTGGCTATTTGCTTAGAAATTGATAATTCGATAACCATTTACAATCGTCACCGGTAAAACCTAGCAGGCAATGACAACATATAAAAAACTTGCCTCCCCCCCAAGACAAGTCTTTTATGGTACACCTATTCCACATGCTGAAATTCCGAAGGTATCGGATCGATTTCATTTTGTCCGCCATTCTCCTTTTTGAACCAAGCAAAGAAAATGATACCTAATACATAGCCTAATACGATTTCTTGGATCACCTTCATAAGAACCCCACCAAGCTGTTGATCCTCAAGCAATGGCAGTCCATTGAACATTTCTGGACCGCTGAGTGTCAAACTCGACAGTGCTGAAGCGGGAACGCAAAGTTCCATGGCACTTGCCCAAGATTCCGCATTGGTAAACGTATCATACATCGGATCATTAGCAAAAATGATTAAAGCGCAAGCTGGGGTCATTAAAATGCCACTCCCGAAAATATAAGCTACTTTTTTTACACCTGTTAGACTTTCGTGTTCTGGCAATTGATTGACAAGTGGGAACCACATCAAAACTGCAGTCGTAAATAATAGCACCGTATATCCGGCATGTATCCACATCCCCGTTTTGATAAAGTCGAACACTAACGGGATATGGTACAACGAGAAAAGAACATTAAATAGTAAAAGGGCGACAAGCGGTCTCGTGAAAAATTGAAATAACGCCTTCACTCCCCTTGAATTTATGAAAGTTCTCAATAGCCAATCCGGAATCGCAATGATAAATAAAGGCGGAATCACAAGATAGAGCAATGCCATTTGAAACATGTGGGCACTGAACATAATGTGACTCAATAAATCCAGTGGCGAACCCTTTACCACATAAAGCAGGAACATGGCTGTTAAAAAATAAGTTGTCTGTTTAACGGAAAGCGGTGAACTGCCTGAAAACGCCTTCCCTTTTTTTGTCACAAACAAAAAATAGCCAAGGGTTATAAGTACGAGGGCGGCAAAATAATAAGGACTCCACAAAGCGCGAAATCCGAAAATATCAATAGACAAAAAAATCACCTCGTTCAAAACAATTTTCTTACTTTCATTATAACTAAAATGATACATGATAACAAATATAGATAAACTTGGATTCTTTTTCTAGTAAATCAACACATAAAGAAAACCGGCTATCATTCAATAGCCGATTTTCTTATGGTTTATAACCAAACGATCGTTGTGAAAACAAGGACAGTTATTAAGCCGACTGCAAGGCCAGAAAATAAAAACAATGCAATGGTACCATGCCCTTTGTGCTTCATGTGCATAAAATAATACAATTGGAAAACCACTTGTATGACTGCCAGTAACAAAATGACTGGTTTAATGAACCAATGTGAAAACCCTTCGATTCCTACTGCAGCAAAAGCAAGTAATGTAAAGAAAATCATTAGTATAAATGTTATCACTTGATGTTTCATCTCTTCAGCATTTTTCTTACGGCGATATTTTAAATCGACATTCGGGTTCGCTGAATTTGATTGTTCATTCGCCATCAGTTATCCCACCATTCCCATTAAGTATACGACTGTAAAGATAAACACCCAGACTACGTCAATGAAATGCCAATAAAGACTCGCAACAAAAAATTTAGGAGCGTTATATAAATTCAAACCCCTTCCTGCATTACGTACCATTAGAGTTATGATCCAAAGCAAACCGAAAGCAACGTGTCCTCCGTGAAAACCAACTAAAGTATAAAACGCAGAGCCGAAGGCACTACTCGTAAATGTATGATGGAATTCATGAACATAGTGATTAAATTCATAAATCTCGAGGACTAAGAAACCAAAACCAAGGGCAACCGTAATAACAAGCCATGCCTGCATTTGTTTAAAGTGGTTATTTTTCATATGATACATCGCATACACACTAGTCAATGAACTGATCAATAATAGCATGGTTGCAACAAAAGTAAGCGGTAGCTCGAATAAGTCTTTCGCTAGGGCTGCGTCACCATTTGGAACTTTATCCTTCAATGCAAGGTAAGTTGCAAATAGTGAGGCGAATAATACCGTCTCTCCACCAAGAAACAACCAGAATCCCAAATACTTATTTTTACCTTCTAAAGTCGCTTTCTCGGGAGAAGCAGGCCAAGTAGCATCCGTGAATCTTTCATCTGCTTGCATTATGCCTTACCTCCCTTGTCTTTATCGTCCATAAGCTCTTCTTTATGAATATGGTATCCATGATCGTCTTTAACGGAACGGATAAACATTGAACCAAATGTCACCAAAAGTCCAACAATGATAATAGGCAGTGTCCACGACTTATCATCCATATGGTATAAAGCACCGAATGCGGCTATAAATAAACCGGAAGCAGTCGTCAGAGGAAGAATGGATGAATTTGGCATATGGATATCCCCAAGTGGTTCTGCAGGAGTCATTTCCTTTTTACCTTCCATTTTTTCAACCCAATAAGGATCTAATCCGCGGACTAGCGGCAATTGTTTAAAATTATAAAAAGGCGGTGGTGATGGAATGGCCCATTCAAGCGTACGGCCATCTCCCCATGGATCATTTCCGACTTTTTCATTTTTCACAGATGTAATGATTATATTTATGACCATAACCAAGACACCAAATGCCATCAAAAAGGCTCCAACAGTACTAATCATATTACCTGTATTGAGACCTTGATTATCCAAGAATGTAAATACGCGACGAGGCATCCCCATCAGACCTAAGAAATGTTGGATGAAGAATGTTAAATGGAAACCAATCAAAAACGTCCAAAATGTGATTTTCCCCAATTTTTCGCTTAACATAGTTCCAAACATTTTCGGCCAATAGAAATTGATTCCAGCCAGTAAACCTAATACAACCCCACCGACGATTACATAGTGGAAATGGGCAACAACGAAATAACTATCATGGTATTGATAATCAGCAGGTGCTGATGCAAGCATGATACCTGTCACGCCACCCATTGTAAAAGTAGGAATAAAGGCAACTGCATAAAGCATCGGGACCGTGAACTTAACGCTTCCTCCCCACATCGTAAAGATCCAGTTGAATATCTTAATACCAGTTGGTACAGCGATAGCCATAGTCGCTACGGCAAAGATTGCATTGGCAATAGGACCTAGACCTGTGGTAAACATATGATGGGCCCAAACCATGAAACCTAAGAAACCGATTAATACGGTTGCAAAAACCATCGATGAATAACCAAATAATCTTTTTCTGGAGAATGTAGCAAAAATTTCTGAAAAAATACCGAACGCTGGAAGAATAAGAATATATACTTCCGGGTGACCGAATATCCAGAATAAATGCTCCCAAATAATCGTATTTCCTCCAGCTGCTACATCAAAGAAATTCGCGCCAAACATCCGATCGAACATCATTAACACCAATCCCACGGTAAGCGGAGGAAAAGCGAATAATATCAATGCAGAAACAACGAAAGTTGACCATGTAAACAGCGGCATACGCATATATGTCATACCAGGCGCACGCATATTAATAATGGTTACAAGGAAATTGATCCCTGCAATTAGTGTTCCAAAACCCGATATTTGTAGTCCGAGGACATAAAAGTCAATGCCATGGCCTTCGGAATGCAGGGAAAGTGATGCATACGATGTCCAGCCTGCATCAGGAGCGCCCCCTAAAAACCATGAAAGATTTAAAAAGATTCCCCCAAAGAAAAATAACCAAAAACCTAATGAGTTCAAATATGGGAACGCAACATCACGTGCCCCTATCTGTAATGGTACAACCGCATTCATAACAGCAAATACTAATGGCATGGCCGCCAGAAATATCATTGTCGTACCGTGCATGGTCAAAATTTCATTATAAAATCCGGCACTTACGAAGTCATTATTTGGGATTGCAAGCTGGATACGGATAAACATCGCTTCCAAACCGCCGATTACAAAGAATAACCCGCCAGAGATAAGATATAAAATGGCGATTTTCTTATGGTCTACCGTCGTCAGATAATCCCAAATCGTAGCGCCAAATCCTTTTTTATTAGCGTACGTACTCACGATTTAACCTCCTTAATCAATGTTCTATTTTTCTTCCACCTTAAGCTCTAAAAGATAGGCAGCCAGTGCATTAATATCTGAATCTGAAAGTTGGCCGTAAGTACCGGTCATTGTGTTACCCGGTTTATACTTCTCAGGATCCTTGATCCATTTTTTCACATTTTCTTCCGTGTGATCCAATACGCCAGCTATTTTTTGACGTTCACCGAATGTAGCCAGATTCGGTGCCTGACGAGCAGCCTCAGGCCTGCTGTCATTTGGTGTCACCGCATGACAACCTATACAACTTTGATTAAAGACATCTTCACCCTGTTTTGCTAGATCACCTTCCACGACAGGTTCTTTCGCGGCTTTCATATCTTTAGTCCAAGCTATAAAGTCGCTTTTAGACTTCGGTACGACCTTAAAATCCATCAAGGCATGGGAAGGACCGCAAAGTTCAGCACATTTCCCGTAAAATAAGTTGTTCGAATCTTCTGCCTTTTCACTATCGAATTCTAAGAAAAACTGATTGACCCCATCTGTATTTGTATCCATCTTTCCTCCGGCAGCCGGTATCCAGAATGAATGCTTAACATCAGAAGCAGTAAGATTGAAGTACACTTTTTGATCGGTAGGCACAACCAAATCTTGACTTGTGACAACGCCAAGGTCAGGATATTCAAACTCCCACCAATAAAGATTTGCCCTAACATTCACGACAAGGGCATCCTTCGTTTTTCCATCCTTATCTTTCTTATCCATTGCCTTTGTGTCAGCTAGGTCGAATGTAGTGACGACGGTTGGAACAGCCAGAACAATTAAAAGAAGGATAGGAATAACAGTCCAGATAATTTCAAGTTTATGACTTCCTTCAATTTGTTTCGGTATTGTTTCGTCGCCTTTCTTCCGACGGAAGCGCAGTAAAACTACAACGAACAAAATAATCACAACAATAATTACCAGAACCATGATTAGTGTACTCAATATCAGTAAGTCATACTGAGATTGCGCAACATTGCCTGCTGGCTTCAGTGCGGATAGAAATGGTTCGCCACAGCCCGAAAGGACAAGTCCTACAATTCCCAGCAAAGCAATTAGGCGCCATTTGTGCAGCCTTTTTTTCATAGCTTCAGAAACCCCTCTTTCGTCAAAATTTTCTCACAAAAATAAAAATGGGCGCAATTGCGAATATTCTCTCTATGTCAATTTCTAAAAAAGAAAGAATCCCTAATTTAAGGAATTATTATGATGATTCATGTAACCACCCTTATGAATGATCCTGTTGAAGTTCTCCGTTAATATGTATGAATGGCGGTCAATGCATTATATATAAGGAAGCTGCAGCCTGTAAAAAAACAGGCCGCGCAGCAACTTTTATTTAACAAAAACTAGATGAGTGTGACTATAACCATGGCTACAAATAAAATGGTCATATAATTTAAAGAATAAACAAACATGGATGTAGCCCATTTAACATCATCTTTCTTCCTATACCCCTTAATCCCCAAAATAAGCCAACCTGTGCTCAATAATGCAGCAAGAATAACCAGTGGAGTTCCTAATGGAGTTAAAAAGAATGGAACGAACATTAAACAGACGATCCATAACATGATTGATCTTTTTGCGGCCTTGAACCCTTTTACAACCGGAAGCATTGGTACCCCCGCTGCACGATATTCTTCGACACGCCTCATTGCAAGTGCATAAAAATGAGGAGGCTGCCACAAGAACATGATCGCGAACAGGACCCAAGCGATCGTATCAAGGCTCGGGTCGACGGCAGCCCACCCGATAAGTGGAGGTACCGCTCCTGATATACTGCCTATTATCGTATTCGAGACATATCTCCGTTTAAAAACCATGGTATATAAGACAACATAGGCGAAGACGCCGAATGCACCAAGTATAGCAGTTGTCATATTAGTCAAAGCAAGCAATACCAGTCCTGCAGCAATTAAGCCAAAGCTTAACGCCAATACCTTTGAAGGCTGTACTTTACCAGTTACCGTTGGCCGGTTTTTCGTTCTTTCCATTAAATGATCGATATCACGGTCATAATAATTATTGAAACTGCAGGAACCTGCCATTATGAGCGCCGAACCTGCAAGTGTATAAAACACTACATCAAGATTACTTAAGAAGCTAAGCCCCGAAAAATGAAGGGCTAACCATACGCCGGTAAAAGCTGTAATTATATTTGAATTGACAATCCCCACTTTTATAAGTGCGAGAAAATCCTTCCAAGCTGTTGTTTCCGGTATATCCGATTGAAGGGCGGCTTTACTGTCCTTCATGACAGCATCTGACAAACCCCTTGTTTCTGACATTTGTTTTCCTCCTTTAAATCATTCAGCACAGACGCAAATGCAAAAAATACTTACTTACATATGCTATAGAACATTATTTCATACTTTTTGATATTTGTAACCAAGGAAGCGTACACAAAAAGTAAATTATTTACCAATGGCCGTTGTAAATGGAATCCATCGAGAGCTATCATTCTTAATATCATGCTTAAAAACAGTAAAATTTAGTAAAATCATTTCTTCAATATATTAAAACACATTTTTGGAAGGTTTTGTGAAAATTTTTCGGTTATTTTTTGACCAATTTGTGTCTCAATACTTTCAATTCACTTGTTAGATGTTCATCAAGAACATGAATAGTATGCTGTTATCATCATCCCCTAGGCTCTGTCCCTATTTTGGTCCTACTTGAAGGTTTACACTCCCTTTATTTCTATCAAAGTCTTTTGTAACTTTCAACTATTTCCGGCATTTTAATTAATAGCAATGTTATTAACTGAACTTGTAAAATCATTCTAAATTGTGTAATATCGAGGAAGTTCGACAAATATTATGAAAAATCTTATGCTATTATTAATTTTATTGAACAACCTAATTTGGCTACAGAGAAAAAGGTGGGACTACTAGTGAAATCGTCTCTTAAATGGTTTGCTGTTTTAACTACGATTGTAATGCTTTTCATCTTACTGGGTGGAGCTTTAGTCACGAAGACGGATTCCGGCATGGGATGCGGCAGGTCCTGGCCATTATGCAATGGCCAATTGATCCCAGACAAAATCACGTTAGAATTGGTCATTGAGCTTTCACATCGACTCGTATCAGGTGCCGGGGGTTTCTTGGTTTTAATTTTATCGTATTTGTCCTGGCGAAAAATCGGCCATATCCGTGAAGCACGTTTCTTATCCGTCCTTTCTTTTGGTTTTCTGTTATTACAAGGGTTGATTGGAGCTGCTGCCGTCCTTTGGTCTCAATCTGATTTCGTCCTTGCCCTTCATTTTGGCATATCACTCATTTCCTTTGCTGCCGTCTTTTTACTGACACTATTGATTTTTGAAGTCGACAAGAAGTTCGAAGCCGAAAAACTTATAGTTGATAAACGAATGAAATTCCATATTATTGGCGTATTGATTTTTTGTCTGGTAGTCGTATATACGGGTGCTCTTGTAAGGCATACGGAATCCAGTCTAATCTGTAAGGATTGGCCTTTATGTGTAAATGACAGCCTCGCGCTCCCCTCCAACCTTTATGAGTGGATTCAGATGGGGCACCGTGCAATTGCTGGCGCTATTTTCATTTGGGTTTCCTATGTGGCTTATATTGCAAAAAAATATTACAGGGATCAAAAAGTGTTGTATGGCGGTTGGATTGCTGCATTCATTCTCGTTTTTTTACAGGTTACCGCTGGGGCCTTTATAATTTTCTCAAGGCAGAACTTATATATCGCATTGGCACACGCTTTATTCATTGCCTGCTTTTTTGGTGTAATGAGCTATTTGATGCTACTGACTTCAAGAAGCAAAAAAAATGCCCTGGCCAAGCAAAAAGGGAGCCCCACCCACACGGTCAAAAGGCAGGGTGAACACGATATAACGCCAACGATACCCGCCCGTTAATGTCTGATTGTTCAATCAATAAGATAATAAGGTAAAACAAAAACCACCATTATGGTGGTTTTTGTTTTACCTTAAAGAGAGACTCGAGTGACCCTACATTGCCTAAAAGAGGGTACAGAGCAGCTTGAAACCTCAAGCATACCATTTATACCCGAAATCATTTACAAGCTCACAGTCACGATATTACTTAGTTATTTCAATCAATAAATCACCAGTACTGATCGCTTCTCCATCTTTTACATAGATGTCTTTAATGGTCCCAGAGAATGGCGCTTGTACGGTAGTTTCCATTTTCATCGCTTCCGTAATGATCAGGTGATCACCCTGTTTGACCTGATCGCCTTTCTCTACTACTACACGAATAACCGTACCTGGCATTGTCGCACCGATTTGTTCTTTATTTTTAGGGTCAGCTTTCATTTTTGATATAACGGAAGATTTAATGTTTTCATCCTTGATGATCACTTCACGTGATTGACCATTCAACTCAAAATACACGACCCGTGTTCCATCAGCCAATGGTTGACCGATTGAAACTAATTTAACGATGAGCGTTTTACCCTTTTCAATTTCAACTTCGATTTCTTCACCTAGCCTCATACCATATAAGAAAGTCGCGGTATCAAGGTTGGAAACATCTCCAAACAGCTCAATTGTTTTATTGTAGTCCAAGAACACTTTTGGATATAGGGCGTATGCAAGCGCATCGAAATCAGTGACAGCCCGTCCCAATTCCTTGAATAATTCTTCTTTAAGGGAAGTAAAGTCCACTTCCTCCAATAATTCACCCGGTCTTACTGTTATAGGTTTTTTCCCTTTCAGGATAACCTCCTGAAGCTCTTCAGGGAATCCACCAACAGGCTGACCCAGATAACCTTCGAATAACTCTATGACTGAATCAGGGAAATCGATGGATTTGCCTTTTGTCAGAACATCTTCTTCAGAAAGGTTATTTTGCACCATGAATAGGGCCATGTCTCCTACAACTTTGGATGAAGGCGTTACTTTTACGATATCTCCGAACATTGCATTGACGCGCTGGTACATTTCTTTCACTTCATTCCAGCGATCTCCCAGCCCCACAGCTTTAGCTTGCTGCTGCAGATTACTATATTGACCGCCAGGCATCTCGTGTTTGTACACTTCTGTATGAGGTGCATTCATGCCACTTTCGAAGTCATGGTAGAATTTTCTTACCTCTCCCCAGTATTCGCCTAACCGCTCTAGTGAATCGACTTCCAATTTAGGCTGTCTGCTTGACCCCTCCAGAGCATAATGAAGCGTTTGTACACTTGGCTGCGAAGTAAGGCCAGCTAAAGACCCAATCGCCGTATCAACGATATCCACACCAGCTTCAATCGCTTTTGAATACATGAAAATTCCATTTCCGCTTGTATCATGAGTATGCAAATGGATAGGAAGGGATGTAGTTTCTTTCAGTTCCGATACAAGTCGGTAAGCAGCATCCGGTTTCAAGAGGCCAGCCATATCCTTGATCGCTAAAATATGGGCACCGGCATTTTCTAATTCCACCGCCATATTTTTATAGTATCCGATATTATATTTACTGCGTGATGGATCATTCAAATCCCCGGTATAACAAATGGCCGCTTCCGCAATTTTGCCGGATTGACGGACTGCATCAATAGCCACTTCCATCCCTTTAACCCAGTTTAAACTATCGAAAATCCGGAAAACATCAATGCCAGCATCCGCTGATTTCTCGACGAATTCACGAATGACATTATCAGGGTAATTTTTATAACCAACTGCATTTGAAGCCCTTAAAAGCATTTGTAAAAGGACATTCGGTGCTTTTTTCCTGAAACTTAACAGCCTGTCCCATGGATCTTCTTTCAAGAATCGATAAGCGACATCAAAAGTTGCCCCGCCCCACATTTCCATTGAAAATAAATCAGGAAGGAGTTTTGCTGTAGGCTCAGCGATATCAAGGATATCCTTCGATCTAATTCTCGTCGCCAGTAAAGATTGATGTGCATCACGGAAAGTCGTATCTGTGATCAATACCTCTTTCTGTTCTTTAATCCAATTGATCAGTCCCTCTGCACCTTGCTGTTCAAGTATATTTTTTGTACCCGAGATAAGCGGCAGGCCACCAACATTCGGAATTGGAGCTGGATCGAAAACAGGTTTTTTCTTTTTCTCGACGCCTGGGAAACCATTCACAGTTACATTTCCGATATATGAAAGCATTTTGGTCCCACGGTCTTTTCTGATTGGGAAGCTAAATAATTCCGGTGTTGAATCGATGAATGATGTATCGTATTCCCCATTTATGAATTTTTCATGTTTAACAACATTTTCAAGGAAGGGGATATTTGTTTTAATTCCACGAATCCTGAATTCCTTAAGGTTACGAACCATTTTAGAAGCTGCCTGCTCAAATGAAAGTGCATGAGTAGAAAGTTTAACGAGAAGGGAATCATAATATGGTGTGATGACTGCACCTTGGAATCCATTCCCAGCGTCCAGACGGACACCAAATCCTCCACCGGAACGATATACCATCATTTTCCCGGTATCAGGCATGAAATTATTCAACGGGTCCTCAGTGGTCACCCGTGATTGAATTGCGTATCCATGCGTTTTAATCCCTGCTTGTTCGGGGATCCCGATCTTTTTGCCATGGAGCTCATGCCCTTCGGCTACCATGATTTGAGATTGAACGATATCAATGCCCGTAATCATTTCAGTAATGGTATGTTCAACCTGCACCCGTGGATTGACTTCAATAAAGTAAAATTCGCCATTTGCCACAAGGAACTCGACCGTACCAGCATTTACATAATCAATATTCTTCGCCAACTTGACCGCTGCCTCACAAATCCTTTCCCTTAAATCCTCGGAAAGGGATACGGAAGGTGCCACTTCCACAACTTTTTGATGCCTTCTTTGAACAGAACAGTCACGTTCATACAGATGGACGATATTCCCATGAGTATCAGCCAAAATCTGAACTTCGATATGCTTTGGATTCTGTATGAATCTCTCTACATAGACTTCATCGTTACCAAAGGCTGCTTTAGCTTCTGATTTTGCGCGATCATATGCCTCTTCAACTTCTTCGATTTTTTCGACAATCCGCATTCCACGTCCGCCGCCGCCCAAAGATGCTTTTATAATAATTGGAAAACCGTATTGTTTTCCAAATTCCTTTACTTCTTCAACATTGGTCACCGGTCCCTCGCTACCAGGGATGACCGGAATATCAGCTAGTTCAGCTTGTGTTCTAGCTTTCACTTTGTCACCAAACATATCTAGGTGTCTTGATTCTGGTCCGATGAAGATGATTCCTTCTTCCTCACAACGTTTCGCAAAGTCAATATTTTCTGAAAGGAAACCATAACCGGGATGAATCGCATCAACTCCGCTCATTTTGGCAATCGCGATTATGCCTTCAATATCCAGGTATGCATCAATCGGCTTTTTGCCTTCCCCAACCAAATATGCCTCATCCGCTTTATATCGGTGATAAGAACCATAATCTTCCTTCGAATAGATTGCAACTGTATGAATGTCTAATTCCGTACATGCCCGAAAAATTCGTATCGCTATTTCTCCACGATTTGCCGCAAGTACTTTTTCTATACGTTTCCCCATTGCTACCACCCTAATCAATATGTATTTTTATTGAATATATAGAAAAAAAGCGTGATAGATTCACCACTTTTTATTCATAAGTTTATTTCCCCAAAAGGGAGACCGATCTGATAAGGCTCTTTTTCTTGCTAATGTAATTATTTCGATATATATTAATATTTTCGTTTTTTCATCCATAAATACAAAATAGGAACCTTACCAAATTAGCAAAAGAAAATTTAGTTATTATAATATATTATCAAAAGGTAATCAGTTGGATTTAAAATACAATTAATATAACCATAATACTAAAATAAACTGAATACAATAAAAAAATGAAAAATTACGAACATTCGTAGGTAAACACAAGGAATTCGCTGTTCTTCCGCCTAACGGATCGATTGTTAATTCAACAATGCCACCACCAGGTTTAAATGCTAGAATGAAAGAGTCGATGGGATTAAACCGTACATTGAAAATTCAAAAAACAAAAAATAAAAAAGCCCCATTAAACATATGCACATTTAATTAGTATGACATTATTTAATATAGTATAACACTTTCAACTAATAGATGTACATAAATAAAAAACTCAAACAATCATCGAGATTTGTTTGAGTTAGTATGTTTTATTTATTATTTTTTTAATGATGCTTCATGCAAAACTGACAATTCCTGTTCAAGGGTTTCCAAAAGAGATTTGCCCTCGGTTTCCTCTACCAAGCCTAAGCGTACGGCAAAATCAATTTCTCGTGATAGGCCGAACATTTGTGTATCAAGTACCTCTTCATATAAAGGACATTGAGGCATAGTGAGATTTTCCATTTGAACTTTTATCAGTTTTAGAATCTTGTCAGCATCTGCTTTTAATAAAGCATAAGCTTTTTCTCGATGATTGACAAGCATATCAGATGCCATGTTAAATCCCCCCGCTCAGAGCGATTAAATCTTATCCTTAAATTCTACCTTTAGTTTTATGAAAAAGCAAGGACATTGACAAACAATTTACCATCGAGATAGCACACACACCCCTCAGCTGAAAATAGCCAGATATAGAAATTGTTCACCATCGTGCAGATGTGACATTTCAATTATAATTGATTATAATTATTAAAGAGCAACAGAAAGGAATGAGATATTTGGAACCCATCGTATTTATTAATGGAAAAGTGAAATATCCAATTACGCTAGATCCTGGAGTGTGGATTTTTGATGATCGTAAAGTTGAAATTGATACATATTTCCACGCTGAAAGAGTCCAAGTCAATGAATTAGAAGAATATACGATTGCCGCCTCCAAACACTGGCAAAAAGAAATACAGGAAGGCGCAACAATGCCACCCACATTAAAAACGGAACGAAAATTCGAGAAGCAAAGATTGCTGGAAGGGACCTTCGGCATTCCGTTTGAACCTTTTTTAAAAAATGCGGAACTTGAAAATGGGGTAACTGAAGTCATCGTTACGACCGATGATAAGGAACTTACATTCCCGTTGGAAGTTGCACTTGAATTTTTCCTTGGCTTTTCAAAGAATGGAAAGCCGCTTAAAGTATCCGAGGGTGGTCCTTTGGAAATTTATTTCGGAGATGCTTCCAACATCAATGATCCGATAAAAAATGTACGGTCTTTCACTGTTAAATAAGACTTAGCCCATAATGATCACAAAACTTTAAGGCAATCGGCAAGGGGGACTCCCTTGCCGATTGTATTATAAAAGTGTTGCAGCGAGTTGGGCCAATCCCGATCTTTCCCCTTTTATCAATTTAACATGGCCTGCAATACGCTCGGTCTTGAATTTTTCAACCACATAGGTCAACCCATTATTATATTCATCTAAATAAGGATGATCTATTTGCTCAGGATCTCCCATTAATACAATTTTGCTCCGCTCCCCGACTCTCGTCAATATGGTCTTAACCTCATGTTTTGTTAAATTCTGGGCTTCATCGATGATGATGAACTGATCTGGGATGCTCCTTCCCCTGATATATGTCAGGGCTTCCACTTCAATCGAACTCATGCCAGCTAAAATGGCATCCAATTCCCCTGGTTTTTTCGTATTGAACAAAAATTGAAGATTATCAAAAATAGGCTGCATCCACGGTCTTAACTTTTCTTCTTTTTCCCCTGGCAGATAACCAATATCCTTACCAACCGGCACAATTGGCCTGGCGACCAGAAGTTTCTTATATTGTGACAAATCTTCAGTTTGCATTAATCCTGTTGCCAATGCCAATAAAGTCTTACCTGTCCCTGCCTTACCAATAAGCGTCACAAGTTGAATATCCGAACGAAGCAGCAAATCGAGGGCCATCGTCTGCTGGACGTTTCTCGGTTTAATTCCCCAAATATGTTCCCCTTCATACATCAATTTCTTAACCAACCTGCAATTCTCATCCACAATCCCAATCGCAGAAGCTGAACTGCCCAGCGTGTCCTTCATCAAAAGGAATTGATTTGGATAATAGGAATCTTTTGTAAGTTCTTCAAGTGCCAAAAAACTTTTCTCATAAAACTTATTCAGATTATCAATTGATACAAATACTTCTTTATGGCCACCGTATATATGATCCATTTCTACGACACGATCATTTAAAAAGTCCTCTGCCTCGAGTCCGATTGCATCGGCTTTTACCCTGACGAGAGTATCTTTGCTAACCAAAATGACCGTTTTCCCATTTTCCTTTGTCTCTTCTTCCAAAGATAAATTTTTTGCGACAGCCAATATTCTGTTATCATTCGTTTTCTCCACGAAAATTTCCTGAAGCTTATGAAATGAACGGTGATTGAGTTCAATTCTTAGGCTGCCCCCATTATGAAGCGGAATGCTTTGATGAAGCTTCCCTTTTTCACGGAAGCTGTCGATCAATTTCGATACTTGCCTGGCATTCCTTCCGATTTCATCCATATACCTTTTCTTCGAATCCAATTCTTCTAGTACGACTGCTGGAATGACAACTTCATTATCTCCGAATGAATAAATCGAATATGGATCCTGCAACAGGACATTCGTATCTAAAACATAGATTTTTTTCCCCAATATGACGCCTCCTGCCTGCTCTTTAGGATATGCCTTACCATTTACTACACTAAGCAGTTATGTAGCGGACGAGACTGTTGATAAAATATATGTTCCTTTGCATAAAGATAGAAGAACATTTACAGACTATAAAGAAAACTTCCAGCAAAGAATGCTTTACTCAACATGGATTACATCCTGCTTCGCTTCATTTTATACTTATATGCATCAGACTTAGCCGGTGTGGACAGGCTGTAACTAATGATAAACATTAAGGAGGTTGTACATTGCAAAAAATCATATTGTCACTCGCTGCTTTTCTGCTGATGACAGGTTGCTCAATGAATAATAAAAATGGAGCGTCTGAAAATAATGCTAAAAATAATATAACAAAAGTCAATAACTCGACCATCCAGGAAACAGACAGAACTACAGGTCAGGAAACAGCACAGAGACTCACAGGTTTGGCTAAATCCATTCCGGAGGTGAACGATGCCACGGCAGTCGTACTTGGCAAATATGCCATTGTCGGAATAGATATTGACCAAGATATTGAGCGTTCACAGGTAGGAACGATTAAGTATTCAGTTGGAGAAACTTTAAAACACGATCCTAACGGTGCAAATGCCATCATCGTTGCGGACCCGGATTTAAATGAACGGATCAGGGAGGTAGCCAAAGATATTAAAGACGGTAAACCGGTAACAGGGATACTAAATGAATTGGCTGATATCACAAGTCGAGTCATTCCTGAGGTTCCTGGTGATATTTTAACCCCAACGCCTTCAAAGGCCATCGATAAGGAAAAAAATAAACTTGATAATTCGGAAAGGAAAAAACTTGATAAAGAGCAAGATGATCAATCCAATCACTATAAAGAATGAATTTTCCCAACCCGAAGTGAATCTTCGGGTTTTTGTCTACGATAAAATGTAGTTTCACTTTATCCTCGTTTTACCATAAAATTATTGGTATACTTAAAAGCATATTCAAATTGAAGTGGGGTTCAAATTATATGAAGGTTAAATGTGTAATATGCGATCAAATCGAATCTATACCTGACGATAGCCCAGAAGCAAAGAAACTTCGTAACCGTCCTATACATACCTATATGTGCAATGCATGCAATCAACGCATAGAAAAGCGTACGAACGAACGGATTGCAACTGGGAACTTCCGTCTTTACCGGACAATCAAAAATGAAGATGAATGGTAAAACATTTTATAAAGTTTCCCTGATTGGTCTCATAAATGGAATCATGCTTGGATTTGCAATGAAGTTGGTTGAAATGTTTTCTGGTAAACAAGTCTATAAACTGTTATTGAATGTGGATTTCCTTCCTGTAATCGGAGCTGTTCCCTGGAGTGAGGCATCATTGTACTTTTTCCATCTTCTATTCTCACTGGCAATTACGTTTAGTTACGTTTATATCCTTCATCCCTTGAAATTTTTCAGGGAATGGAACAAATACACACTTGCTTTTCTCACGATTATTCCTGCCATCATGCTTTACTTTCCATTATCGGCGCTGTCCATAACAGAAGTTGTCCTTCCTTCTGATTTGACAGCCTTCTTTTTGTGGTCACTCTTACATCTTTTTTATGGACTATTCCTCCCTAAAGCAATATAAAAAGAACCGTGCGGGAAATCGCACGGTTCTTTTTATCATCACTCGATATTTTTATACTTTTCTGGCTCAAGCTGAATTTGGTCTAGCATGATATCAATCAATTCGATCGGAAAACGCTGCTTTTTCATTTCGTCTCCCAATAGATACTCGACGAAATAAAAAGGTTCCGTTTTTGAAACTGAATCGATGATTACCTGATGATGGGCTTTCAACATCTGCATGAAAAACATTTCTGTATCGCGGGCAGCTGTATCATCAGGCCTTGCATCACAGACAACTTTGATTGTCAACCAATTGTATAAAGCATCCTGTAATGATTTCATCGTCTTAAGCCTGTTCTTCTTTTCTCGAATTATGAAGACGGATTCTATAAATCCCAAGAACAAGTGAAGCGATGACTAATGCTTCCCCCATAGGAAGAAACACCGCAAAGAAAGAAAGAAGGGTACATCCAAGTGCCATTACCGCATAAATGATCACATTTTTTAGCAAAGGTAACTTTTTGGCAAAACCTAACTGATAGACAAGGATGCATAATCCAAAGATCGTCAAATATAGATACCACATTCCTGCTTCAGGATTTTCATCCACTCTGTACAATGCTGCAAAAAATGATAATCGCTCTTGGATATCCAATCTTTTCTCCTCCTCTTGCTATTTATTTTTCTTCAACAGCAACTTTTTTTCTTTTAGCTGCTCTTTCACGTTCGTTTTTATCAAGAATTTTTTTACGAAGACGGATTGACTCCGGAGTTACTTCACAGTACTCATCGTCGTTCAAATACTCTAGAGCTTCTTCAAGAGACAAAATTCTTGGTTTCTTCATTGAAGAAGTTTGGTCTTTATTAGCTGAACGCATATTTGTCATTTGTTTCGCTTTTACGATATTAACAGTCAAATCGCTATCACGGTTATGTTCCCCGACAATCATACCTTCATAAATATCAGTACCTGGCTCAATGAAAATGACGCCGCGGTCTTCTACTTGCATCGTACCATATTGTGTAGTTTTTCCAGATTCCATTGAAACAAGTACACCTTGACGTCTTCCGCCGACTTGACCTTGGGCCATTGGTTGGTAGCTGTCAAATGAGTGGTTCATGATACCATAACCACGTGTGATTGTTAAGAACTCAGTAGAATAACCAATAAGTCCGCGAGCTGGGATCGTGAATAGTAAACGAACTTGACCGCTTCCGCTATTAATCATATCCAACAATTCACCTTTACGTGCTCCCATGGATTCCATGATGGAACCAGTGTGCTCTTCAGGAACATCGATTTGAACACGTTCAACTGGCTCACAACGCACTCCATCAATCAAACGAACGATAACTTCAGGTTTAGAAACTTGCAGTTCATAACCTTCACGTCTCATGTTTTCAATTAAGATAGAAAGGTGAAGCTCTCCACGACCTGAAACAATCCAGACATCTGGAGAATCTGTATTTTCAACTCTTAAGCTAACATCAGTTTGCAATTGGCTTTTCAAACGCTCTTCAATTTTACGAGCTGTTACAAATTTACCTTCACGGCCTGCGAATGGGCTGTTGTTTACAAGGAAAGTCATTTGTAATGTTGGCTCATCGATACGTAGAATTGGAAGGGCATCAGGATGTTCAATAGGACAAACTGTTTCCCCAACGTTAATATCTTCCATACCAGAAACAGCAATTAAATCACCGGCAACAGCTTCTTGGATTTCAACTTTTTTCAAGCCAATATAACCAAAGATTTTCGTTACACGGAATTGCTTAACCGATCCATCAAGTTTCATTAATGAAACTTGTTGACCTACATGCATTTTCCCACGGAATACACGGCCAACACCAATACGTCCTACATAATCATTGTAATCAAGTAAAGCCACTTGGAATTGAAGTGGTTCATCAGTGTTATCAATTGGTGCAGGAATCGTTTCGACGATTGTTTCGAATAATGGGGTCATGTCTTTTTCTTGTTTGGCAGGATCTGAATCCAAGCTTGCTGTACCAGCAATACCTGAAGTAAAGACAACAGGGAATTCTAATTGTTCTTCTTCAGCTCCAAGTTCGATGAATAAGTCAATTACTTCATCTACAACTTCGTTTGGACGGGCAGAGTCTTTATCAATTTTATTCACGACAACGATTGGCGTGATCTTTTGTTCCAATGCTTTTTTCAACACGAAACGAGTTTGCGGCATACATCCTTCATATGCATCAACAACAAGTAAAACACCATCAACCATTTTCATGATCCGTTCTACTTCACCACCAAAGTCGGCATGACCAGGTGTATCCAAAATATTGATTCTTGTATCTTGGTATTGAACTGCTGTATTTTTCGCAAGAATCGTAATTCCGCGTTCTTTTTCAATAGCATTAGAATCCATCGCACGTTCTTCCACATGTTCATTTTCACGGAAAGTACCAGATTGCTTAAGCAACTGATCCACTAATGTCGTTTTACCATGGTCAACGTGGGCAATGATGGCTATATTACGAATATTTTCTCTTAATTTCAAAAAATTCACTCCTAAAAAAGTTTGTGTTTAACGTATCACTAGTATTAACTTACATATTATATCACAAACATACTAGAAACAAATACAGAAATTATGTACAATAGATATATTAGGGGTGATATTAATGAATATTAAATGGAATTTCTTAATATTAGCGGTATTGGCAGCATCCAGCATTGGCTCCATTGGCATCTTCATTGCTGAAAAAAGCTTGCTTGGAATATTAGCTGCAATCGTTATACTTTGCGGAGTTATGGGGTTCGGTTTCACTCAAAAGAAGAAATTACGCGAAGCAGGAAAGTTATAATATTAAAACTCGCTGTCGGACAGCGAGTTTTTTTTGTTAATTATTTGAAATTTAGTTTTTCACCCCATACTTGCCGGAACCTGGAAAAACCATAACCTTTTCGGCTTACCATTAACTTTGGCCATGGCACTAATTGCCGGAAGTACCTGATAAGTATTTATCGAATACTTCTTTATGCAGCCTTGGTTTAGAAACGAAAAGTGAGTCACCTTCTAAAAAATCCAATTTGTCACCCTTAATATTACTAACTTCCCCGCCCACTTCCTCAACCAGGATAACTCCCCCGGCAAAGTCCCAGGGCATGAGTCTCATGGTTATGTATGCATCGATCCTTCCAGCTGCCACGAATGCAAGCTCCAATGCTGCCGAGCCATAGGAACGGGTCCCTCTTGCATCCCGAACAAGTGGTGCAAGAAGGCTCGGATCAATCCTACGGTTTTCCGTTACCCAGCTTGCATTAATGGAAACGATGGCTTTGCTTACTGATGCCTCTTCAAGGGATGGAAGCCTTTGATCATTCATGAATGCTCCCTGCCCCTTAATCGCATGATATAATTCATCGGTAACCACATCATAAACCATACCAATTTTTCCGATGCCATCCTCATAAACCCCAAGAGAAATTGCAAAATTCCGCTGTTGATGAATGAAATTCAAAGTTCCATCAATCGGATCAATAATCCATACAGTTCCTTTTAGGTCTTTAATATCATTACCCATTCCCTCTTCACCAAAAATCCGGTGTTCAGGAAAGACTTCGCTAATCTTTTCACAAAAAAATTTTTCTATCGCTTTATCCATATTTGTAACTAAATCATTGGGATTCGTTTTCATTTCAATATTCAACTTGGTTTTAAAGGACGCCCTTAGCCTCGTACCCGCTTCTTTCATCCATAACTTAGCATATGTATCCATTTCACTAATCGATACCATTATAATATCCCCGTCCTTTTATGATCAGAAACTACATTAAAATGATCCTCTACTAAAGATTAAAGCAAATAGAGCTTGTCTTCAAGTTTTTAACATCTTAAATTTTCCATTATTAAAACAAAAATGAGGAATGATGGTTATCTTCCTCACCCATCCATTACGATTTCCCAATCATGAATAAGCCAGTACAAATACTTTCAAATAACTCTACCGGTTCCCTTCCTTATTAAATGGAGCCGCCCCAATGATGCTTGATTAAAAATACGCGGCCTTATATATATTGGACATTTAATGAAAAACGGACACATTATTTTTTAAATAAAATAAGTGTCCGTTCATCTATAATAAAATTCCTTGTATTGAAATTGATTCATTTCTTTCACTCATTCTCCTTCAAGATCTATGCAGCCAATCATTTACAAGGCTTTCAGTTTCAACAGTTCCAACCGGATGCGTTCAAGCCTTTGCTTACATTGTGACCTCTTTTGGTCATTCTCTTCACCAATTGCTTCAAAAAGGGTTGCTAATTCATAGTCCATTTCCATTCTTAACACTGCAGCTCTATGTCTTTCAACTTCTTTAGCTTTTAATGCTTGGTTCATGACTTGTTTCATAATTAACATTCTCCCTTCATCAATTAACTTAATCTTCTGAATTTATTTTATTTTATCATATGACTTCCTACCACAAATAGCAACTAATTTGTGCTTTAACCTATAAGGAATTTTGAAGTGCCCATCCAAATCATATTTTTTAAATTTCACTTTTACTTATGCTACAATATGTGCAGATATTACGGTAGGAGAGATGATTATGAATATAGCTAGTTTTACAGCTGATGATTTTAATGTTTTTAAAATTGATGGTTTGGAACCCCGAATGGATGCTTTAAAAGAACATATCCAGCCTAAACTACAAGCTCTTGGAGAGCAATTTTCACAACAACTGTCAGTTTTGACGGGCGAAGAAATGTACCCTCACGTCGCAAAGCATGCCAGACGGAAAGTGAATCCTCCTAATGATACATGGGTTGCTTTCGCTGCCAACAACAGAGGTTATAAAATGATGCCGCATTTCCAAATTGGGTTGTGGGAGACACATATGTTCATTTGGTACGCCGTCATTTATGAAGCACCTAATAAAATTGAAATCGGAAAGCATCTTGAGCAGCAGGCGGACCGGTTAGTGAATAGCATTCCCACCCATTATGTTTGGTCAATGGACCATACAAAACCTGATGTCATTCCTCACGATGGTCTTGGAGTCGATGATTTAAATTCAATGTTCACTCGCCTGCAAACTGTAAAGAAAGCCGAAATCCTATGCGGCATAAGAATTTCCCGTGATGACGCGATTAAGTTAAATGATAATGATTTCATTCAAACCATTCAAGATGCGTTTGAACATCTTTTACCCTTATATAAATTAAATTAAACACCTTTGAGCAGTATTCAGATTGAATTATCGGAATTAAACTGATTAAGAAAAAAGGAGAGCCCTGAAGGCCCTCCTTTCCTTATTTACGCACTAACCCTTTGCTAGCTTGTATCAAGTCACTAATTTGATCTTCTTTACCTGTTTCAAAGCATTCGATGATCCTGCTGCCTACAATGACACCATCGCAGTATTGCATTGCATCACGGACATGATCTGGCGTCGATATGCCGAACCCAGCAAGAACGGGAACGGGACTTAGCTCTTTTACCTTCTTTAAATAGCCTCCAACTTCTTCCCCGAAGGCTTCACGGGTGCCTGTAATGCCTTTGACTGTAACTGCGTAGATAAAACCCTCAGCCCCTGCGGTAATCTCGGTGATACGTTCTTTCGAAGACGTGAGTGTCACAAGTCGAATAAGAACGATCCCTGCAGTTTTGATTGATGAAAAGATGGCTTCTTCTTCAATCGGTAAATCGGGGATGATGCACCCGGAAATTCCTGCTTGAAGACAATCATCCGTAAACTCTTTAAGTCCATATGCCAGGATTGAATTCGAATAACCCATTAAAATAATTGGAATGTTCACATCATCTTTGATTTCCATAACTTTTTTCAGGACATCTTTTAACGTTGTTCCATTATTCAAAGAACGGATGCCAGCCTGTTGGATAACCGGTCCATCTGCGACAGGGTCAGAGAATGGTATTCCTAGTTCAACAGCTGTCGCCCCGTTGCTTTCAAGGAAAAGAAGCTGGCTCCTTAAGCGTTCAAGACCGCCATCACCTGCCATAATATAAGGAATGAATGCTTTTTCCTGCTTTATTTGACATTCTTCAAGCGCTTTTGTCAATTTATTCATGTTCACTACCCCCTATTAATGATTGGACTGTTTCTACATCCTTATCACCACGGCCAGACAGGCAAATCACCAGTCCTGTTCCTTTCTCCATTTGTTTAGCAAGTTTTAAACCATAGGAAATGGCATGTGAACTTTCCAAAGCAGGGATGATCCCTTCTTCCCTTGAAAGCATCACTAGAGCTTCCAATGCTTCATCATCGGTTACGGAAGTATACACCACCCGATTGGTATCCTTTAAATAACTATGTTCAGGCCCTACCCCCGGATAATCCAACCCTGCTGAAATTGAATGTGCCTCCTGGATCTGACCGTCCTCGTTCTGCAATACATACATGAATGCCCCGTGGAGCACCCCAGGTTTCCCCTTCGTCAAACTTGAAGCATGTAATGGTGTTTCCAGTCCATGACCTGCCGCTTCCACTCCATATAATTTTACCGTTTCATCCTCAATGAAGGGATAGAACATCCCCATGGCATTACTGCCTCCACCTATGCAAGCGACTACTGCATCCGGAAGGGAATGAACAGTCTCCGAATACTGGCGCTTTGTTTCATTCCCTATCACACTTTGAAAATCTCGTACAATAACGGGGAATGGATGCGGTCCAAGTACTGATCCCATTATATAATGGGTGTCATCCACGTTCGCAACCCAATAACGTAACGCCTCATTCACTGCATCCTTCAGTGTCCCGCTTCCTTGTGATACAGATATGACCTTGGCTCCCAAAAGCTCCATCCTGAACACATTCAATTTCTGTCTCCTGATATCTTCTTCTCCCATAAAAATGATGCATTCCAACTTCAGCAAAGCACACACAGTCGCAGTTGCAACGCCATGCTGACCTGCACCCGTTTCGGCAATCACCTTTTTCTTGCCCATTTTCTGAGTCAGCAAAGCCTGACCGATCGTATTATTAATTTTGTGGGCTCCGGTATGATTCAAGTCCTCACGCTTCAGATAAATATCTGCACCACCCGCTAGTTTCGTTAAGTTCTCCGCAAAATAAAGTGGTGTTTCACGACCAATATATTGTTTCAGGTAATAGCTTAGCTGTTTTTGGAATTCCGGATCCTTTTTAGATTGTTCATATGCATCTTCAAGCTCCATAATCGCCGACATTAAAGTTTCCGGAACGAAACGGCCTCCATACGCTCCAAAATGTCCAGTTTTATCAGGCTGTGTATAAGTACTCATCTATTCATTCCTCTTTTCCGGCTGTATATTTCGCCTCATTTATAAATGCTTTTATTTTTACAGCATCTTTTAATCCGTTTGTTTCAACACCACTAGCTACGTCAACTGCGAATGGTGAAACGGCACTGATCGCTTTTCCGACATTTCCAGGAGTCAGCCCACCCGCTAGAATCACCTTTCCCCGTGGCAGATCCGCTTTTCGGATCATTTCCCAGTCCAAAGTCAGCCCCTTACCAGATGAACCTTTAGGTAGATCCACTAAAATAAAATCCGCTGGGTACTCATGAAGGTTTTCAAGGTCTTGCTCTGATTCGATTGCAAAGGCCTTTATCACCGGTAGGGGCATTCTGCGGGCGAAACTGGCAGACTCGTTGCCATGAAGCTGAATATAATCCAACCCTGCAATTTCAGCACTTTTTATCACTTCTTGTTCAGTTTGATTGGCAAACACTCCGACTTTTTTCACATGTCCAGGTAGATTAGCTCCGAATTCACCCACTAAATCTGGCTCGACTTTCCTGCTACTCTCGGCAAAAATGAATCCAATAAAGTCTGCCCCGGATTTAACAGCAGTCTGAGCAGCTGCCAATGTCTTAATCCCACAGATTTTCACTAACATATTAATCTCCTTATATACTCATTTGCAGTTCTGCCATCGTATGTGGAAGATTTGATGAAGTCATAAGCGTCTCCCCGACTAAAATCCCTTTTGCCCCAGCTTCCTTCACACGCATTACGTCTTCTTTTGTCTTGATTCCACTTTCACTGATAATGATGTGGCTTTTTGGATCAAGTAAATTCGCCAGTCGTTCCGTTACAGCCAAATCCACTTTGAAGGTCTTTAGATTCCGATTGTTGATCCCTATGAGCTCTGCGTTTAGTTCGAGCGCTCGTTCCAGTTCGGCTTCATCATGGACTTCTGTTAATACTTCAAGCCCTTTATTTTTTGCATATTGATATAATTCATGAAGGCGTCCTTTAGAAAGTGCTGCGACAATTAATAGAATGATGGTTGCACCACTTTGATAGGCACGATCGATTTGGATTTCATCGATGATGAAATCTTTGCACAACCTGGGAATCCGTATGGCTTCGCTTACGTTTCTCAAATCGGCAATGGATCCTTTAAAGAAAACCTCATCCGTCAATACGGATATCGCTGCCGCTCCTCCCCTTTCATATGAAAGAGCCTGCTCGATTGGATTTACATTGATTTTAATGTCCCCTTTTGAAGGGGACGCCCGTTTTATTTCAGCGATAACCGCCATTGATTTTGCCATTTTCAAATTTTCTACCAGAGATGGTCTGACTATGTTGATCATGACCGAATCATCTAAATCCATTTCTTTTTTTAATTTTGCTACTTCGACCTTTTTCTGTTCGATGATTTTCGTTAAAATATTTTCCATTTACATGACCACCTTATTTCTTTTGCCATAAGCAATTATATTTTCTAACTTTTCAAGAGCCGATCCGCTATCAATGCTTTCTTTGGCCATGGAGATTCCTTTTTTGATCGTTGCTGCCGTACCATGTGCGTATAATCCCAATCCAGCATTCAATAAAACGGTATCACGATATGCCCCTTTTTCCCCTTTAAGAAGGCGGAGCATAATATCGGCATTTTGTTTGGCGTCACCGCCACGGATGGCATCATTTCCGTAAACCGGCAGATCCACTTCTTCAGGATGCAGCGTAAATGGGATAATGTCCCCTTGTTCCAACAGCACAAGTGAATTTTCACCCTGGAGGCTTGCTTCATCCATAAAACCGGCACCATTGATCACGACCGCACGTGTCCTGCCTAATTTATGCAGGACTTCCGCAAATAGCTCGAGCATATCGCGTCGATTAATTCCCAATAATTGAGTGTCAAGTTGGACTGGGTTTGTCAAAGGTCCGATAAGATTAAATATTGTCGGGATTTTCAATTCTTTTCTGACTTTCATGATTCGTGCAATATTAGGGTGGACGGATGGTGCAAATAGGAATGTGATCCCATTTTCCTCCAACAGTTCTTTTAACATGTAAGGCTCCAAGTACAAATTAACACCTAGCTCTTCCAATACATCCGCACTGCCCGTTTTACTTGAAATGCTCCGGTTTCCATGTTTGGCAACCTTGACACCTGCCCCTGCCAGTACAAAAGCCGATGCGGTACTTATATTGAAGCTTTGTGATCCATCTCCTCCCGTCCCGCAATTATCCATTACATTAAGGGAGCTTGTTTGCACACTTCTTGCTTCTTTTCTCATGACTCGGACAAGGCTTGCTATTTCACCTGCCGTTTCCCCTTTGGATTTTAGGGCTATGATGAAAGCTGAAATTTCGCTTTCGGTGATATCTTTAGAAAATAACGCTTGGGCTGCTCTGCTCATCTCTTCTTCCGTCAATGTTTGACGCTCTGCTAACTTCGCTAAATACTCCTTCACCGCTAACTCCCCCAGTCGTTTTTTATAAAACGGATTTTTCCTTCCCTGATTGGAAGGTTCCGGCAATCTTATAAAATTGATGTAATAATTCCTTGCCGATTTTCGTCCCTATTGATTCAGGGTGGAATTGTAAACCGTATAGCGGGTAATCTTGATGTTTTAGAGCCATGATTTCCCCATCATCCAATGCTACTGCCGTCACAGTCAGTTCCTTTGGCAAACTCGCCCTTTCAACTACGAGGGAATGATATCGCATTACCGGGAATTCTAAGTCCTGTTTGGCAAATACCCCTGTTCCCTCATGCTTGATAACCGATGTTTTCCCGTGCATGATATGTTTTGCCCCAACCACATTCGCACCAAAAACCGCACCAATGGCTTGATGCCCCAAACATATGCCTAAAAGCGGGACCTTTTCATAAAAATTACGGATGATCTCCATACTGATACCGGCATCTTCCGGCCGGCCAGGTCCCGGAGAAATGACGATTGCCATTGGATTCAATTCCTCAATTTCAGCAAGAGTGATTTCGTCATTCCTTTTTACTAAGATTTCATTTTCTACTTCTCCTAAATATTGGTATAAGTTGTAAGTAAAAGAGTCATAGTTATCAATTAATAAAATCATTTTGTGTGAACCTCCATAAGAGCGCGTGCTTTATTTTGTGTTTCTTCATATTCCGTTTTTGGATCTGAATCATATACAATACCTGCTCCTGCCTGTACATATGCCTTGCCATCTTTTATGATCATCGTCCGAATGGCTAAAGCCATATCAAGATCCCCTCCAAAACCTATGAATCCTATCGATCCCGAATACATCCCGCGTTTACAATTTTCCAGTTCATTAATCAGCTCCATTGCCCTGATTTTAGGAGCACCCGAAACTGTCCCAGCAGGGAGGCAGACCGTCAGCGCATCTAAACTCGTGAACCCTTCCCTAAGCTTTCCGCTAACCTTTGAAGCAATATGCATGACATGCTGATATCTTTGAATTTCCATTTCCTCGGTAAGGTGAATTGAACCGATTTCGCAAACCCTGCCAAGATCATTCCTACCCAAATCAACAAGCATCTTATGCTCGGCAAGTTCCTTTTCATCCATCAGCAGGCTTTTTTCGAAGCCTTTATCTTCTTCATCCGTTTTCCCTCTCGGCCGTGTACCGGCAATGGGATTAACATGAACCATTCCTGATGAAACATTGATCAAACTTTCTGGAGACGACCCTATAATGGTATATTCACCAAATTCAATATAAAACATATAAGGAGATGGGTTAGCTAATCGCAGACGACGGTAGGCATCGAAAGGCTCCCCATCGAAGTCCGCCTTAAATCGTTGTGATAAAACAACTTGGAACACCTCACCAGCCACAATCGCCGCTTTAATTTCAAGGACCATTTTCTCGAATTCATCCTGACTGAAATTCGACTTGAATTCCAAATATTCCGACGATATTTCTTTTGACGGTTTGCTTGCCTGATTGATTTTTTCCTTCATCCCCAATAAACTTTTTTCACCATCTTCTTCCGCGGTCAACAGATGAATCTTCTGCAGGACATGGTCGAATATATACAGTTCTTTTAAAAAAAGAAAATGTGCATCAGGCATCTGCAGAGAATCAGGAGGCACCGGGCCAATATTTTCATATAGGCGAATGATATCATAACCCATATATCCGATCGCGCCTCCATTAAATGGAGGAAGATGTACGGGGGCCTCTCCTATCTCCACTAACAATTCACTTTTTAGAAACTCGATGATATTGATGCTCTTTACGAATTCGTCACCTGTTTCAGGGTCTTTCACAATTACTTGATCAGCAAGTGAAGTCACCTCCAGGTATGGGTTTGAACCTAGATAAGAGTAGCGGCCGTTGTCATGATGCGAATTTGAACTTTCCAATAAAAATTTCTGTTCATCATCTAATTTTTGAAATATTGCGATGGGTGTATGAATATCCCCTTCAATTGTTTCCATTTTAAAGCGAAGTATTTTTTTTTCATCCAAATTGTTCATCCCAATTCCCTCCTGATTCTTAAACGATCATGTAAACTGCCGATGAAACCCTTTTGTTCTCCAAGGTATATTGAAAATCCATAAAAAAATCCCCTGCAAACACAAATATGTGTCTGCAGAGGACGGTATACCGCGGTGCCACCTCAAGTTGGAAAAACTCATCATTTTTCCCTCTTAAGCAAGAAATCAAAATTTCTTGCCAATACCCTTTAACGGTGGCAGCCGAGTTTCCCTACTTATTTCAAGAAACCACTCATAAGTCCATTCATCTTCTTATATCGTACCGGTTTCCACCTATTCCGGCTCTCTGTAACGCATCTAAAAAGATTACTACTCTTATTCATAGATTTAATTATCATTTTCATAAAAACGCAAAAAGGGCCCTCATCCAAAGGACGAGGAACCCGTGGTACCACCTTAATTAGCTAAATTAGCTCACTTTACGGCATTAACATGCCTATCTCCAATAACGATGAGATAATCGCCAAAGCCTACTCCGTCCATCCGTTTCGGTTTGGGGCTCGGAAGTCCATTCGCTTAAATTCGTTCACCAGTTTTCAGCAACCACTGGCTCTCTGCAGAACAGCATTAAGGTACTCTTCTTCGTCACTGCCTTTATCTTTTTCTTGATTATTATGTTAAAACAATCTTTTCAGTAAGTCAATGGAGTTCTCTAAAAATTATATTTTTAATTTTTCATTTTTATCCATTCTCCGTCTTCTATTCCTTTTGCCTTCTTAATTACAAGATATGATGAATAGTTGCTGACTGACTCAAACTCATCCGTATACTTTTTCTCATCCGCCTTACCTGGGACTATTTCCTTGAACCTTCGGTAGGCTTTCATAAATTCTTCCTTTTGTATTTTATTTTCATAAGCCTTTTCTACAGCTTCAAAGAATTTGATCACATCTACGATTTCTTCAGTAGACCAATCAAGATCCATTGGATATTGATAATCCATACCCTAAACACGCTCCTTCTAGATAGTTTTTCATGCTGTCCGGCAGACCATGCATCATCAGTCTGCCCATTTTGAACGAATTGCTTCCGCCTGGTAGATAATCCGGCTGATTAGGTCAGCAGTCGATGGTACATCATGAATCAGCCCCATCACTTGTCCAGCCCAGGCATACCCTTCACCTTCAACACCATCATGGATATAACGCTGGTTCGCTTTTCCACTTATGTAATCCTTCAGTTGCTCATATCCGCCATTTTCTTTTTCTATTTCAAGGATCTTTTCAGTCCAGCTATTTGCAATTACCCTGGCTGGGGCACCAATGGACCGCTTAATGACAACGGTATCATTTTCTGTGCCGGAAACCAAGGCATTTTTATATAATTCATGTGCGTGAACACACTCCTTGACTGCTATGAATCGTGTTCCCATCTCGATTCCATCGGCACCAAGTGCCAACGCTGACATCAAACCGCGCCCATCGCCAAAACCACCCGAGGCGATGACTGGAATTTTAACGGAATCCACAACTTGAGGAATTAACACGGAAGTTCCAATATCATCACGGCCTAAATGTCCACCGCCCTCCTGACCAACTACCATCACTGCATCTGCACCAAGCTGTTCAGCCTTCACTGCCTGTCTTCTTGCAGCAACAAGCACCAGTTTTTTCACCTGAGTACCTTTGACGTAATCAAGAAATGGTGAAGGGTTACCGCCTGTTACGGAAACAACTGCGATATCCTCTTTCAAGGCTGCTTCAAGCATGTGTTCATAAGGCCTTCCATGCTGACCGATTGCAAAGTTCACACCAAACGGTTTATCCGTCATTGATTTAGTTTTTCTTATTTCATCTACCAGTTGCTCTGGGTTGTCCAAGGACATGGCCGTTACCTGCCCTAGCCCCCCTGCATTCGAAACTGCCGCAGCCAGGTCTGCATATGCTAAATGAGCCAGTCCCCCTTGTACGATTGGGTATTGAATCCCTAACAAATCGGTCACACGCGTATTCCACTCCAAGCTCCTCATCTCCCTTTTTAATGGTTTGTTTTACTTATAAGCAATTTATATCACAGCTTTATTATGGCAAATATAATTTACCCGTTCAATTTTTAAACTCATACCCATTCAATATTTATAAAAGAAGAATTCTTGGGTCAATCCAGTTAATACTAGGGATATAGACAATTATAACCGGCTGTTATTTTTATTGGGCCCCATAATATCAAAGAAATTTAGAAATTGTTTATGTCAGTACATTAAAGTCACGCTAGGCATTTATTATAAGACGTGCTATAATTCATTTGTTTTATGTCTATCCAAAAGACCATTTGAATGGAATCGGAGAAACATGCGATCGTTAATAATTGGGAGTATATCTCCCCAATATTTCGTACCTATTATATTGAAAAGGGGCTACAAAGAATTGTCACAGAATGAAACACCCTTATACACTGCCTTATTGCAGCACGCAAAAAAAAATCCCGTTCAATTTCATATTCCAGGTCATAAAAAAGGAAAAGGAATGGACGCTGATTTCCGTGATTTTATTGGAGAAAATGCATTATCCATAGATTTAATCAATATAGCACCACTCGATGATCTCCATCAGCCAAAGGGCATCATTAAACAAGCTCAGGATCTTGCCGCTGAAGCTTTTGGTGCAGATCACACATTCTTTTCCGTTCAAGGAACAAGCGGAGCAATCATGACTATGGTCATGACAGTCTGCGGCCCTGGGGACAAAATCATCGTTCCGAGGAATGTGCATAAATCCGTAATGTCTGCCATTGTATTTTCCGGAGCGGTTCCCGTTTTCATCAATCCTGAAATAGATAAGGACTTGGGCATTTCACACGGAATAACCATCGATGCCGTTGAAAAAACTTTAAGTGAACATAGTGATGCAAAAGGATTGCTTGTAATCAACCCCACCTATTTCGGCATTTCGGCTGATTTGCAAAAAATAGTGGAAGTTGCTCATTCCTACCAAATCCCAGTACTCGTAGATGAAGCACACGGTGTCCATATTCACTTCCATGAGGACTTGCCGATGTCAGCCATGCAAGCCGGAGCAGATATGGCTGCTACGAGTGTTCATAAACTGGGCGGTTCACTAACGGGAAGTTCCATATTAAATGTTAAGAATGGACTGGTTTCTGCAAATCGTGTTCAATCAATTTTGAGCATGCTCACTACTACCTCAACCTCCTATATCCTTCTAGCTTCTCTGGATACAGCTAGAAGACAACTTGCGACGGTAGGCAGGGAAATGATCGATGAAGCCATAAATCTTGCAGGATATATCCGTGAGGCCGTGAATGAGATTCCTTATCTATTATGTGTCGGCAGCGAAATCCTAAGCAGTAAGGCAGCCTTTAGTTATGATCCGACTAAACTGATCATTTCCATTAAGGAATTGAATATTACCGGGTACGACGTTGAGAAATGGCTTCGTGAAAAGCATAATATCGAAGTGGAGCTTTCCGACTTGTACAATATCCTTTGCCTGATAACACCGGGGGACTCAAAAACAGAAGCGGACCTGCTGATTGCTGCCCTTAGAGACTTATCGAATGAGTTTAAGGAAATGGCTGCAGAACATGAAAAAATTGAAGTACTGCTTCCTGATACACCTCCACTGGCTTTATCTCCCAGGGAAGCTTTTTATGCAGAAACCGAAGTAGTTCCCATCGAGGAATCCGTTGGCAAAATCAGCGCTGAATTCATCATGGTTTACCCGCCGGGAATCCCGATCTTTATACCCGGTGAACTGATAACCGAAGATAATATCAATTACATCCGGAAGAACATCGAGGCAGGCCTACCAGTTCAAGGTCCAGAGGATCCAGAGATAAAATATTTACGCATCATTAAAAACTGATTGAATTTCATCAAACCGGAGCAGATACCTGCTCTGGTTTTTTTGCCCATTCTATTGTTTCAATTGTAATTGAGCAAAGTGCACTTGTCGAAAACGGAAGAATACTCCCTTATTAACTCCTATAAAAAGGGTGCTCCAGGTTGCAATCCTGAAACACCCTTAAATTCTATTAATCTTTAAGTTCTTTTTCCATTTATTTTTCAGAGGCAGCTGTATCACAGCATTGGCAGTTGTGATTGTGTGTATAAAGTACACTTACTTTTTCATCTTCAAAATGTTCAATCGTGCTATTGCAAGTTTGACATACGATAGTTCCCATTTTTACAACCCCTTCCTCTATATTGTATGCATTAATAACGTAATGTAACCGCTTTATATGAATTATAATATAACACATTTATTATTTCAAGCCAAAAAGTATAACATATATATATTTTCCCATTTAATTCATTTGAGTTCAAACAATACAGGGTTCTCTGGGCTGTTTTTACATATTACACCATTCCAATCTCAGCCAAGCAACATTGAAAATGGAATTTTACCTATAAATTTACATATAGATTAGTATATAATACGAACATAAAATGTTAATATATACTTACATCTATAGATCTAAGGGGGTTCCAAATGACTGAAAATGCCTATATCAAACTTGTTCCCGAGTCCGTGAAAGCGACAGTAACCATCGAAGACGTTAAAGAATTACTGAATTATTATCAAATGATCACTGCGAAAACCGGAAAGCAACTGGATTGGGACTATGAAAAGAAAGCATTTCCTTATGAAATGAAAGAACCTGAAAGAATGAAAGATAAGGCAATATATCTTCAATCCAATGAGGATCGTTACCATATGATATTGATAGGCGTTGACCAAGAAGTCGTTAGGGATGAAGATGGATTAGAGCGGATTCAATCCTATATCCAATTCACTCTCCCAGAAACAGCAACTTCCGGTGATAAAGGAAAAGCAAATGAATTGTGCAAGTTCCTTGCAAAGAAATTACGGGCGCAGCTCCATCTCTTCAATAATCGAGTGATGTATTACTATTCTAGGAAATAAAAAACCTGCTGAAGCCGAAAATCAGCTCATGCAGGCGTTTCAATTAATTTTGGATCAAGGATCTTATAACCTTTCTTTTGTAACCCTTTCACGATATCCTCTATCGCTTCACTCGTCCATTTCCGGTCATGCATCAGTAAGTTCGCGCCATTTCCTAAATAAGGGCTGTTCCGCATGATTTCAGTTAAAGCTTTTTTATCTTGATATTCTTTTTCCCAGTCATATCCATATGTCCAATTCATGACCAACATTTTTTCTTTCTCAGCGACTTTTATTGAATGATCTGTATTCGATCCAAAAGGCGCCCTGAAATACTTAGGGCGTTCTCCGATAATACCCTCAACCAAATTGTTCAATTTTACGATTTCCCTCTCTTGTTCCTTTTCACTCAACTCTTTTAAATTCACATGAGAATATGTATGATTACCTATAGGAAAACCCATTTCATGAATTTCTTTTAGCATCGCTTTATTTTCATCATTTTCAAGAAAGTGACCATTCACGAAAAAAATCGCAGGTACCTCATGTCGTTTAAGGGTTTTGGCAATCTTTAGCGAATATTTATCAGGTGCATCATCAAAGGTTAACAAAACAACTTTCGGATTTGCATTCCCAATGGGTTTAAATGACCAATCATCTTTGTCCAACCGATATTCTGCCTTAACATTCATTTCCCCATTTGTTTTTGATGTTTCTACTTTCAGATCTTTCTCGTACTGGCTTTCATCTTGGACGGTAGTTGTCGTTTCCACACTTTTTTGATTCTCATGTTCAGTTTGATCGAGATTGGGTTCATTGCAGCCCATAAATAAAAATGATACAAATGTAAATAATACTAATACTTTGTTAATCATAGTTCCCCCGTGGATTCTTGTGTCGTTGTTTACCTTACGAAAATTTCAATAAACCGGTACAAGCGTTTCCAATAGGATTTGCAAAATACCGTAACATAATAAACTTATCACGGTAACAAGCAAGGTGCGCTTATTGGATTTTAAAATCATTTTACCAATGTAAATGGCTAAATAAGAGAAGACCAGAAACATGAATACTTTGAAAACAAATCGATCATTAACGGAAAGCCATTCAACTAATGTATACCCACTCCAAACGATTAGTTGAAAGAGGATTACCAGATAATTTTTCAAGTGATCCACCCCATTTTAATATGAATATATCAGCAATAAACTTTTTATTGGAAAAAATATTCGTTCAGCAAATCGCTCTTCTTATTTTTTATCCTCTTTTACCTTATTCAAACCTTTTCAAGGAAAAAAAGTAAGACGTCCTTTTTATAGCTTATGCACTTTTTGTCCTTTTCATTTAACTAGTGTAAAGAAAAATTTATGAATTGGGGTAATCCTTCATTTTATCTGGCAAATAAGAAAAAGCGTACTGCATTTGCAGTACGCTTTTATAAAATAATTACTTAATGATATGAATAGGAGTTCCAAGGGCAACTTCAGCAGCTTCCATTGTGATTTCCCCTAATGTTGGATGTGCATGGATTGTCATGGCGATATCTTCGGCAGTCATTCCCGCTTCGATAGCTAAACCAAGTTCTGCAATCATATCAGAAGCGTTTGGTCCTGCAATTTGTGCTCCTATAACCAATCCGTCTTCTTTGCGAGTGATAAGCTTCACAAATCCGTCCGTATTATTTAATGAAAGGGCACGTCCATTTGCAGCGAATGGGAATTTAGAAGCAAGAGCTTCGATTCCAGCTTCCTTCGCTTCTTTTTCATTATAACCGACAGAAGCAAGTTCCGGTTCAGAGAATACAACAGCCGGAATAGCAAGATAGTCGATTTCAGATGAATGTCCTGCAATGGCTTCAGCAGCAATTTTACCTTCATAAGAAGCTTTATGAGCCAACTGAGGTCCAGAAACGATATCTCCGATTGCATAAATGTTTTTCACGCTTGTACGGCATTGTTTATCCGTTTCGACCAAACCGCGGTCAGTCATTTTGATTCCGACTTGTTCCAAACCGATTTCTGCAGTATTAGGACGACGTCCCACTGTTACTAAAACGTAATCGGCTTCAACTTTTTTCTCTTCGCCTTTTACTTCATAAGTAACGGTTACACCTGTTTCAGTTTCTTCCACGCCTTTAGCATTTGCTTTAGTAACAATTTCAGCGCCCTTGTTTTTAAGGTTACGTTTAACAAGTGCTGCCATTTGTTTTTCAAAGCCTGCAGAAAGAATTTCTTCTGTACCTTCAAGGATGGTCACTTTAGTGCCAAAACTTGCGAACGCTCCGCCAAGCTCAGTACCAATATAACCTCCGCCGATTACCACGATCGAACTTGGAACTTCTTCCAGAGCAAGAGCACCAGTGGAATTAAGTACACGTTTCGTATATTTAAATGACGGAATCTCGATTGGCGATGAACCAGTAGCGATGATTGCGTTTTTAAATGTATATGTTTGCGCTGAGTCTTCATTCATAACACGGATGCTGTTTTCATCAACGAAGTAAGCTTCGCCAGTTACAACATCAACATTATTACCTTTTAACAGGCTGCTTACACCGCCAGTTAATTTTTTTACAACAGTACCTTTCCAAGCTTGTACTTTAGAAAAATCAACAGTAACTTTTTCTGCAAAGATACCCATGTCTTCTGAATGCTGAGCTTCATGGAAGCGGTGTCCTGCCGAAATTAAAGCTTTCGATGGGATACAGCCTACATTCAAACAAACTCCGCCGATTGTTCCTTTTTCAACGACCGTTACTTTCTGTCCAAGCTGCGCTGCGCGAATTGCGGCAACATATCCCCCTGGGCCTGAACCGATCACTAAAGTATCTGTTTCGATTGGAAAATCTCCTACTACCATTGTTTACGCCTCCATTAACAATAATTCTGGGTCGTTCAATAACTTTTTGATATGATTCAATGCATGCTGAGCAGTAGCCCCATCAATCATGCGGTGATCAAAGCTCAGTGATAATGCCAGAACTGGAGCGGCGATAATTTCCCCGTCGCGTACAATTGCTTTTTCGGCAATGCGTCCAATCCCTAGAATGGCAACTTCTGGATGATTGATTACAGGTGTGAACCATTGACCGCCTGCGGAACCGATATTCGTAATGGAGCAAGAAGCACCTTTCATTTCGTTAGGAGCCAATTTGCCGTCACGGGCTTTCGTCGCTAATTCATTAATTTCTTGTGAAATAGCAAAAGTTGATTTACGATCTGCATCTTTTACAACTGGAACGAGCAGTCCTTTGTCTGTGTCTGCAGCAATTCCGATATTGTAATAGTGTTTATGGATAATCTCACTAGCCTCATCATCAAATGATGTGTTTAGCATAGGGAATTCACGCAATGCACTTGTTAACGCTTTAACAACATAAGGTAGGAAAGTAAGCTTGATTCCTTTTTCTGCAGCAATTCCCTTGAATTTTTTACGGTGAGCAACCAATAGCGTCACATCGATTTCATCCATTAATGTTACATGTGGAGCTGTCTGTTTGGATTTAACCATTGCTTTGGCGATCGCTTTTCTCATACCGCTCATTTTCTCGCGAGTTTCAGGATATTGCCCTTCTGGAATTGAAACTTTTTGTTTTTCGGTTTTTTCCGTATCAGTTTGTTGTGAAGCTTCACTTTGAGCTGCTGGTTGCTGTGGAGCCGTTTTGCCGTTTTTGAAAGCATCGATGTCATCTTTCATGATGCGGCCGTTATCCCCAGAACCAGAAATCTCACGAATATTTACCCCTTGTTCGCGTGCATATTTTCTAACAGAAGGCATGGCGATAATACGTCGTGAAGGATCCGCCTCAACTTGTGGTTGTGATCCCGCGCCCGTTTCTGCACTATTTTCTTGAACCGGAGCAGCCTCTTTCTTGACTTCCTGTCCAGCTTCAGCTGTAGCTTGAACCTGGGCCTCCGTATTCTTAGCACCTTCTGCCTTCGCTTCTTCTCCATGATCCCCTTTAAACTGAAGATCTTCATATCCTGGAGCATCGAATGTTACAAGTACATCACCTACAACGGCAACCGTTCCTTCTTGAACAAGGATTTCTTCAACGGTACCTTCCACTGGTGATGGGATTTCAACAACGGCCTTATCGTTTTGAACCTCGCAAAGCACGTCATCTTCTTGAATCTTATCTCCTGGTTTTACAAACCATTTCACTATTTCACCTTCGTGTATACCTTCTCCGATATCAGGGAGTCTAAATTGGAATGCCACTGAGTTCAACCTCCTATATTAAATCATACTTAGTGCTTTGAATAAAGTCCTTTATCTTGCATTACCGTTAATGCGAAATTACTTTCTCAAGCAGGACATTCATTCCATTGCTTAAGATTGTTAAAACTTCAAGACTTTAGTCGCCGTTTCAATAATGTCTTTATAATTAGGGAGCCATACTGTTTCAGCTTGTGAAAACGCGAATACCGTATCAGCAGCCGCCACTCGCAGTACTGGAGCATCCAAGCTCAAAATGGCACGTTCGTTAATTTCCGCGACAACATTCGCTGCTATACCAGCTTGCTTTTGTGCTTCTTGAACAACGATTGCGCGTCCTGTTTTTTCTACAGAAGCAATGATTGTATCAATATCCAATGGAGATACAGTCCGTAAGTCGACCACTTCTACGGAATGACCTTCCTTAGCCAATTCTTCAGCTGCCTTGATTGATTCCTGTACCATCGCACCATACGTAATAATGGATAAATCCGTTCCTTCTCTTTTCACATCCGCTTTTCCTAATGGAATTGTATATTCTTCCTCAGGAACTTCCTGACGGAAAGAGCGGTACAATTTCATGTGCTCAAGGAAAATGACAGGGTCATTATCACGAATCGCCGAAATCAATAAGCCTTTAGCATCGTAAGGAGTGGAAGGGATAACTACCTTTAACCCAGGTTGCTGAGCCATTAAACCTTCTAAGCTATCAGCGTGCATTTCCGGAGTATGCACTCCGCCTCCAAAAGGTGAGCGAATTGTAACCGGCGCACTGTAACGTCCGCCTGAACGGTAGCGCATACGAGCAAGCTGACCGCTTACGGAGTCCATTACTTCATATATGAAACCGAAGAATTGTATTTCAGGAACAGGACGGAAACCTTGCAAGGAAAGACCGACAGCTAATCCACCGATTCCGGATTCAGCTAGAGGTGTATCAAATACACGATCTTCGCCGAATTCTTTTTGAAGATTTTCCGTTGCACGGAAAACTCCTCCATTAAGACCAACATCTTCTCCAAAAACGAGTACATTCTCGTCATTTTTAAGTTCTGTACGTAATGCTTCTGTAATTGCTTGAATCATCGTCAATTGAGCCATGGCTTACTTCGACTCCTTCTCTTTATAAATTTCATATTGTTCTTTTAAGTTATAAGGCATTTCTTCATACATGTTTTCAATAAGGTCTGTAACCTTTTGCTTAGGTTCTGCATCAGCCTTTTTGATTGCTTCTTTAATATCGTCTTTTGCTTTTTCTATTGTTTCGTTCTCTAATTCTTCATTCCAGAGTTTTTTGTTTTCCAAGAACTTGCGGAAACGAACCAATGGATCTTTTAATTCCCACTCATTATCCATATCTGAAGTACGGTAACGTGTCGGGTCATCACCAGCCATCGTATGTGGTCCATAACGGTAAGTTAATGTTTCAATCAATGTAGGGCCTTCACCATTAATTGCACGTTCACGCGCTTCTTTAACTGCTGTATAAACAGCCAATGCATCCATACCATCAACTTGGATGCCAGGAATACCTGCAGCCACACCCTTTTGGGCCAATGTTTTCGATGCTGATTGTAAATCAACCGGAGTTGAGATTGCGAAATGGTTATTTTGCACGATGAAGATAGCTGGCGCTTTAAATGCACCTGCAAAGTTAATTCCCTCATAGAAGTCACCTTGTGAGGTTCCACCGTCACCGGTATAAGTGATTGCTACAGCTTTTTTTCCGCGTTTCTTCATACCAAGTGCCACTCCGGCAGCTTGGATATATTGAGCACCGATAATGATTTGAGGGGAAATCACATTGACATCTTCAGGAATTTGATTTCCTTTAAAATGTCCCCGAGAGAATAAAAATGCTTGCCAAAGCGGCAGGCCATGCCAAACGATTTGCGGCACGTCACGGTAACCTGGAAGAATGAAATCCTCTTTTTCCAATGCATACTGGGAAGCGATCTGAGAAGCTTCTTGACCGGCAGTCGGTGCATAGAACCCTAATCTGCCTTGGCGGTTCAGTGATATAGAACGTTGATCCAAAATGCGGGTATAAACCATACGTTGCATTAATTCCTGCAGTTGTTCATCACTTAAATCAGGCATTGCCGCTTCGTTAACGACTTCTCCCTCTTCATTTAAAATTTGGAAAGTTTCAAATTGTTCTTCCACTTTCTTAAGCTGATCTTGAACATTAATTTTAGCTTGTTTAGTTTTTTGAGCCATTTGGCACCTCATCCTTTCATTAAAAAGGTTTGCTATTATTATTCTCTAAAGCAAAAATAGTTTGCTTTATAGTTTCTTCAACAATTCATTGTTTTATTTTTTCCTTAAGACCAATCCCTCAAACGTGGATATGCTTAATATGTCTCAATCTTATTCTGTACCATAAAAAAAATCAAGGAAAATGATACAAGAACTTTTACAGATTTAGTTTACAAGATGAATTAACATCAAGTCAATCACTTGGAGTTCCTTATTTTTTTGATTTACGAGAATCTACAATACTCATACTTCTTCTCTGTATCAGTTTTCGTTTTACAACTGTACTATTAATCCCCCACCATTTTTCAATTTATGGATGAATAAAGATAATATTTCAATCCCTCAGCCTATCCAATCGATTCAAAAACCGCTTTAACTAAAGGCATTTGAGCCTTTAAGATAATATTCTAAAAAAATATTCAAACGCTTTCATATCAGTCTGCTGTTAGATTTTCTATTTTCATTTTTTTTTAGTACAGGTACTGAAATTTACCCTCGGCTATCTGCATTTAAAAATCATTCTAGAATTTTTCAGTTTATAGAAAACTGGATCCACAAAAAATGGGCTGTGAGTGAGGATCACAGCCCATCATTACTTATATTATTTTGTTGAGTCAGCCATTTCTATGCCCGAACTGTCATAAAAACTTTCTTTTTTTTGATTGGACTTTACCGTTAATGCATTAAATTGCTCATTCGCTTTCAAAACTTTTGTATAGGAAGTATTGATTTTCTCGATTTGTCCTTGTAATTCATCCATTTTCAAATCCTCTTTTTTAAACAGTTCATATAATTCACGATCATTTTCCAGACTTTGCTGATAGGCATCATATAAGTTGTCGTAGGTGCTATAACGTTCACTCATGACCTTTTTCATTTCAGTCGCTTCTTTTTTTACCTCTTCATCCTCTATTTTCCCAATTTGTTCATCTATCTTATTAAATTGTTCTTTCGAGGATTGCATGCTGCTTTGTTCCTTTTCAATTATTTCCTCCCTTTGGTCAATATTTTTAGTTGCTTCATCTGAAAGCTCGACGATTTGTTCATACTCTTCCAAGCCAAGTTTAATGATTTTCTCATACTGTTCTTTTTCTTTTTTCTCCAAATCATTAAGTGGCTCCTGATTCTCGGTGAAATCACTTTCCTTTTCTGCAGTTTTCTCTAGGATCTTGTGGATTCTTTCTTCCGGTGAACCATTAAAACAACCGGTCAAGATCGCTAAAAAAAGAAGTAAAATAACATATGGACCAAAACGCTTCAACATAGACAGCTCCTTCTGATAGTTCTTTGTAGATTCATATTTCTCTAAATTTCTGTTTAAGCACAGACACTTGTACTAATCATATTCCGAACATGAATTTTTCATTACTGGGCGCAAGCCTACACCCTTTAAACCATACTGCATAGGCTGTAGGGACCGTTTCAAATCAGAGTGGTCAACATTTTAATAATACAAAAACGGAGGTATGAAATTATGTATGGAGGTTACAACCAGGATTGTTGTTATCCGGTTTCCGTTGAACCCAGCTTTGGTTACGGTGGTCAATGTGGTGGAGGCTGCGGCTTTGGAAGCGGCTTCGCCCTAATCATCGTCCTGTTCATTCTGCTCATCATTGTCGGCGCTTGCTTTTGCTAAACCGATAATTACTTTTACCTTTACCCGAAAATGTTATCTATTTACCCTATTCACAAAAAAATTTCTATTTTTTTTTAAAAGACCTCAACAAATAATGGCTGGGATAGGAATTTGTCGACCGATTCCATCCCTCCCATTAACTTTCAGCATTTTTTTTGTTAAAATAACCTATACATATTATAAGAATTTCTATGGGGTGAAAGATTATGCTTACTATGGATGATTTTGTTAAGGAAGACGATCCGATATTAAGGAAAGTCGCGCTGGAGGTTCCACTTCCGGCGTCAGATGAAGATAAGCAACTTTTAGCTAGCTTGATGGAATACGTCCAAAACAGCCAAAAGCCCGATATTGCTGCTTTATACGGGTTAAGGGCAGGAATCGGCTTGGCTGCACCACAGGTTAATGTTTCAAAAAGGATGATTGCGGTCCATTTGAAAGAAAAAGATGATCAACTGTATAGCTATGCACTTTTCAACCCAAAACTCATTAGTCATTCAGTGGAGAAAGCATACTTGACATCCGGAGAAGGCTGTCTTTCCGTTAATCGCCCCGTTTCTGGCTATGTACCACGTTATGCTCGAATAACGGTTGTGGGTACGGACCTGGAAGAAAATTCGGTTCAGCTCCGCCTTAAAGGCACCGCAGCCATTTGCTTTCAACATGAAATCGACCATCTTAATGGAATCATGTTTTATGATCATATCAATCAGGAAGAACCCTATGCCGTTCCGGAAAATTCCATTGCGGTGGAAAGGTAAACGTATAAGCGACAAAAACTCCCGTCTTTTGGTTGACGGGAGTTTTTATTTAAATCAGTTCAAGTTCCTTCAAACCAAAAAGTATGCCATCATCATCGACATCCTTCGTTACAAAGTCGGCCTCTTGCTTCACAAGTTGACCGGCATTCCCCATTGCCACGCCATATCCCGCTACTTTTAACATTTCTATATCATTTAAGCCATCTCCAAAGGCGTAAACATCTTCAAGAGCAAACCCGACTTTATCCATTAGTATTTTAATACCTTCAGCTTTTGAACCCCCGAATGGAAGTACATCCGTCGAGTATTCATGCCATCTAATAAAGTGAAAGTCATTATATTTCCCAACAAAATTCCCTTCTTCATCTTCCGAGCAGAATAATAAGGCCTGGTATATTTCATGGTCCTCATAAAAGTCTGCCACATGTTCAGGGTGTGGGAACTTCAAGGTGCTTAATGCTTCTTCAATTCTGCTATGATGTGGGACACTCGATTTCATTGTCTCCTCATTCATGAAAACGATTGGGATTTTATTATTTTCAGCATGTTCGTGAAGCCTTTTTATCTCAGTTATGCTCAAAGGGTTTTTATAAACGACTTTCCCTTCAAAAACAACGTATTGTCCATTGAAACTAACGAATGTATCGATGCCCAGTTCTTCCCTTAAAGACTCGAACATAAACGGTGCCCTTCCAGTGGCAATCGCTACGAAAACCCCGCTATCCTGTAATTGCTTAATGGCTTTTTTCGTTGAAGCAGGTAACTTTTTTTCATGATCAAGCAATGTTCCGTCAATATCAAAAAATACGATTTTCACTAACGATTCACTTCCAATTCATTCATTTTTCCTTTTTTAATATGTACCCATTTAATAATTGTCATCAAGATAAGTCAAGTAACTCTACAGAATTCCACTCAAAGTTACGGTTTGTATTCAAAAATGAGCATATACTATTCTTAATAGAACTAAAACTCAGGTTTTCCATCTTACACTTCTCCCCTCCTTCTTGCCTCTGAAATCACAGTTGTCGGTATGAATGTGCCTTTTTTTTCAAAAATGGGCCAAGTACTTGTAAAGACATATTTACATTATTGAATAATCCTATACAATAATAACTAAGGGAGCGTGATCGCCATGTTAAAAAAGCTTCGTAAAAAGCTTGTTAAACAGTGGAATGATCTTTTAAGAAAAAAATCTATCGCATGATTTGCCATTCATATCCTGCCATGGCCGTCATCCATATGCGAATTTTTTTCGGACAGCCCTTCAAAAACTTGCGGAGGGCTTCTTCCTTGTTGTAAAGTTCTTGTTAAGCATTCTTTCTATCTTGGCATTGATATGCAAGGTGATTACATAATTCATCAAATTATTAGCCGTTGTCTTTTCATGAAACGCTGTACCCAATGGTACTATATAATTAAGAAAGAAATCGTTTGCGAAAAAGGATCCCATTCAAATAAGATAAAGTGAGTAAACTATTTTCGCATGAAAAGAAGCTTGCAGAAACTTTTCTTAGCGATTTAAGTTTTACACATAGTAAAAACGGATAGGATATATGATAGAGGAAGCTATAATTGGATTGATACCCGATATCTGCCATCTATTTTTTTATATACTTTTTTAGACATTGGTATATTTAATTCATCAAAACCCCTTCCGTTTTTATGGCGGAGCTGGGTTTATTTTTACATGATGTTGAAAAACATGAAAAAATTGTTGTTTTTATATATAATGAAAAAAGCAATGCAAACAAGTGAGGAGAGATTAAAATGGTTTTTAAGGTATACTATCAAGTAACCATAGCAGAGGTTCCCATCAGGGAGAATACTAAAACAGTGTTTGTTGAAGGTGAATCTGTTCGTGAGGTCCGTTTAAAATTAAAAAAAGAACCTTATAACGTAGAAATTGTACTACCGGTAACCGGAGCATATTTAGAATATGAAAAACAAAATGAAGATTACAAAGTATTGGAGCTATAATTTATGAAATTTGTAAAAAATGATCAAACAGCTGTATTCGCCCTGGGCGGTTTAGGCGAAATCGGTAAGAACACATATGCTGTTCAGTTTCAAGATGAGATCATCGTCATTGATGCTGGAATTAAATTTCCTGAAGATGAACTTCTCGGTATTGACTATGTGATTCCGGATTACAGCTATTTAGAGAAAAATGTAGATAAAATTAAAGGTGTTTTCATCACGCATGGCCATGAAGACCATATTGGCGGGATTCCTTATTTACTTAGAAAAGTGAATGTCCCTGTGTACGGCGGGAAGCTTGCACTTGGATTACTTCGGAATAAATTGGAAGAACATGGCCTTTTACGTCAGACAACCATGATTGAAATCAGTGAAGATGAAGTGATCAAGTTCCGGAAGACTTCCGTCTCATTCTTCCGCACAACTCACAGTATCCCTGATTCTTATGGAATCGTTGTAAAAACGCCACCTGGGCAAATTGTCCATACTGGTGATTTTAAATTCGACTTCACACCTGTTGGCGAGCCAGCGAACTTGACCAAGATGGCCGAAATTGGCAAAGAAGGCGTATTGTGCTTACTCTCGGATAGCACAAATAGTGAAGTGCAGAACTTCACTATGTCTGAAAGCCGTGTCGGCGATACCATTCAAGACATTTTCCGTAAGGTTGACGGCCGGATCATTTTTGCAACGTTTGCATCGAACATCCATCGCCTTCAGCAAGTTGTAGAAGCAGCCGTGGCTAATGGCCGTAAAATAGCTGTTTTTGGCCGCAGTATGGATTCCGCCATATCAATTGGCCAAGACCTTGGTTATATCGTAGCGCCTAAAGATACATTTATAGATGTACAGCAATTAAATCGTATGCCTGCGAACAAAGTAACCATCCTTTGTACAGGCAGCCAAGGTGAACCAATGGCAGCACTGTCAAGGATAGCAAATGGGACTCACCGTCAAATTCAAATCATTCCTGGTGATACAGTCGTATTTTCTTCTTCACCTATTCCTGGTAATACAATCAGTGTTTCCAGAACGATTAATCAATTATATCGTGCAGGTGCAGACGTCATTTCAGGGCCACTGAATGATATTCATACTTCAGGTCATGGCGGACAGCAGGAACAAAAACTAATGCTTCGTTTGATAAAGCCAAAATTCTTCATGCCAATCCATGGTGAATATCGCATGCAAAAACTTCATGCCCGTCATGCAGTCGATTGCGGTGTCCCGGAAGAAAATTGCTTTATCATGGATAATGGTGAAGTTCTTTCCTTAAGTGAAAACACAGCACAAATTGCTGGTAAAATCCCTTCAGGCTCTGTTTATATCGATGGAAGCGGCATCGGGGATATCGGTAATATCGTCTTACGCGATCGTCGGATTCTTTCCGAAGAAGGTCTTGTGGTTGTCGTTGTCAGCATAAATATGAAGGAATTCAAAATTGCGTCCGGCCCTGACATCATCTCACGCGGATTTGTTTATATGAGGGAATCGGGAGACCTGATCAGTGATGCTCAATCCTTGATCACTAAGCATTTAAATAAAGTGATGGATCGCAAAACTACTCAATGGTCTGAAATTAAAAATGAAATTACAGACACTTTATCTCCATTCCTATATGAAAAAACTAAACGCCGTCCTATGATCCTACCGATCATCATGGAAGTCCAATAAACAAAAAAACCCAGCCATATGATGGCTGGGTTTTCAGACTGTGGACAAACTTGATTATAATTGAGTTTGTCCACAGTTTTTTTAGGTTTACTAAATTTGACCGGTGATTGGAACGTAGGGCACTTGCTTTCCGGGCATGACTTGGTGAAAGATATTTATTCAAAGGTCTGCGTAACAACATGGCCGTTGGTTTAGGTTACGGTTTCCATGTTAAAGTGCCACGCTTCTCTACGATCGCGAAAAAAAATGGGCGGAGCTTTAAAGATACTGACCTGTTTGAACAGATTTTCTATCGGGTATTAATGATAGCTTCCGAAAGTAAGCGGCGACACGCTATTTTTGGCAAGAATTATGGAAGAAGCAGATCATCTGCGTCATAATGAAGATGCGAAACGTAAAGAAACGATAGAGCGTGTATTCGAAAGACGCAAAAGAAGTATTGTATGCGTTGGACTACTTTAAGGGAACTTTAAAAAATTTTCGCTGCAGGCTATTCTCGGTATCTGCTTCAAAACCAACAAAAAGGTTTCGGAATGAGACCATTCCGAAACCTTTTTGTTTTCCTTTGATAAAAGAAACGCTGCCTGATACTAATTTAGCAGGACGCTTGCTTATTCTACAATCTTTTTTTCGAATCGATTGATGTCCGAATCCGCTCCGATGACGATCAATATATCACCTTTATGTATTAAATCGCTTGCCTGTGGGGAGACATTTATTTCGTTCCCTCTTTTAATCGCGACGATATTCAGCCCATAGTGAGCGCGGATATCAAGATCAAATATCGAATTTCCATTCATCTTTTGGCTTGCAACAATTTCGACGATGGAATGTTCATCAGATAGCTCCAAATAATCGAGAATATTATTGGAGACGATATTATGTGCAATCCTTCTCCCCATATCTCGTTCGGGGTGCACAACGAAGTCGGCCCCGATTTTACGAAGAACCTTCTCATGATAATCATTTTGCGCTTTTACCGTAACATTTCCGACACCCAATTCCTTAAGCATGAGAGTCGTCAATATACTTGCTTGAATATTCTCGCCAATCGCTACGATTACGTGATCAAAATTACGAATTCCTATGTTTCTCAGCACATTTTCATCTGTCGTATCCCCTACTACGGCATGAGAAGCTATTTTGGCAAATTCATTCACTCGATCTTCGTCTGCATCAATGGCCAGCACTCCTAATCCCTCTTCAGCCAATGTCTTGACTATACTGCCGCCAAAACGGCCAAGTCCAATCACCGCAAATTCTTTTTTCACAATAAGCCCTCCAACATCATTCGTTCTCTCTTTAATGTTCCGTCCTGAAAAGCGTTTTTTAAGCTCTGTTTCCTTTAAACGTTATATAATCCGTCAAATGGTTAATCGCGAGTTCGATCGCACTCTCATCCGGACTCAACTTAGCATGGTGCAATCCGTATTCTGATGAAACCCCTAGCCAGAACATGAAACCTGGAATCTCCTTTAACATATATCCAAAATCTTCACCGGTCATCGCTTCAGTACAGCGATGCAAATGAACATCCGATGCCTTGTCTGTAAATTCCATGAATTCCCGGGTCAGCCTTTCTTCATTATACACCTGGTGATACATCGCACCATAGTCGATTTCTGCCAAGCACTCAAATCCAACTTGTATACCATCCACAAGCGCTTTAATTCTTGACTTGACCTTTACCATCGATTCGGGGTTAAGGGTTCGTATTGTGCCTTCTAGCCGCGCTGTCTCCGCAATAATATTTTGAACGGTTCCTCCAGTAATCTTCCCAACTGTAATGACAGCTGAATCAAGTGGATTTACATTCCGCGAAACGATGGTTTGCAGTTGCCCTACAAGCGAGCAGGCCGCGATGACCATGTCTTTTGTTTCATGTGGATAGGCTGCATGCCCTCCTTTACCTTTCAAATCGATGTACAATTCAGATGTATTGGCAAATAGAAGCCCTTCTTTAACGGCAATCGTTCCAACTTGATACTCTGGAGCAATATGTAAAGCAAGGATCATGTCAGGCTTCCATTTTTTCATGGTCTCCGATTTAAGCATCGGTTCCGCACCACCAGGGCCTTCTTCTGCCGGTTGGAAAATGAATAGCAAGTCATCATCGATTTGATTTTCGGCGAAATACGTCAATAATCCCAAACCGATGCTCATATGAAAATCATGGCCGCAGGCATGCATATGTTCCTCATGTTTGGATGCGAAGGGCAGCCCAGTTTCCTCTTTTATCGGCAGACCGTCTATATCTGCCCTATAGCCAATTATTTTCCGAGGGTTCCTTCCCTTCACTTTCACGAATATCCCCGTTCGCCAAGTTTCTATTTCTATTCGCTCAGAGGCAAGATTCGTTATGTAATTCAATAGATATTGCTGCGTCTTATATTCTTTAAATCCTATCTCCGGTATTTGATGCAAATCACGCCGGATCTCGGCAAAAGGATTTGTTTTCACATTATTCCCTCCTATACAGAAAGCGTGGATAATTATATCCACGCGTAAGGCAATATTCACTTAAGAAATTAAAGTTGGCGAAGTTCTTGCATGATCTCTGTTTTTGATTTAGTTTTTTCATCAATTTGTTTAATGACCTTCGCCGGGACACCAGCAGCCACTGAGTAAGGCGGAACGTCTTTCGTTACAATTGCACCAGCCGCTACAACTGAACCTTGACCGATTTTCACACCTTCAAGAACCACCGCATTAGCTCCGATTAAAACATCGTCTTCCAAAATGACCGGTTGTGCAGAAGGAGGCTCGATGACACCTGCTAATACTGCACCTGCACCAACGTGACAGTTTTTACCCACTGTTGCACGTCCGCCCAGTATTGCATTCATGTCAATCATTGTGCCTTCACCAATGACGGAGCCAATATTGATCGATGCTCCCATCATGATCACTGCATTGTCACCGATCGATACTTGGTCACGGATTATTGCTCCAGGCTCGATACGGGCTTTGATGCCTTTTAGGTCCAATAAAGGAATGGCAGAGTTACGGCGATCGTTTTCAACTACATAATCCTCGATTTTTGTCCCCGCTGCCTCGATTGCCTCTTCGACCTCAGACCACTCACCGAATACAACCCCTGTATTTCCTGTAATGAAGGTTTTAGAAGCTGGTCCAAAATCCATACCTTCTAAATCACCTTTGACATATACTTTTACTGGTGTCGATTTTTTACTATTTGAGATAAAAGAAATAATTTCATTTGCATCCATTTTATTCATTCCGGGTAAAACCTCCTAAATATGTATCATTACTCGTCTTAAATTTAACAGACAAATGCCGGCAAGACAAGTTGAATGTCACTCTTAAATATTATTCTGCCCTATTGACATTTTCGTCATCGGACTCATAACATTCCTTGTTGGCGAATATGCTCTTTTACCACTTCCGTGAATGCTTGGACTTGCTTTAACTGGAAAGCAGATTCATAGCCGCAAAGCCATGTATCCCGTTCGATTGAGTGATTATGCCCATCTAGAAGAGGGATTTTAAAAACATTCGTATCTTTATCATGTAAAGTGATGGCAGGCAGGATTGCATATCCAATGCCGTTAAATACCATTTGTTTGCATGTTTCGATTTGATCCACGACTATGGTGTTTTTGGGTGTCGTTTTAAATTGCCGGTGCCACCAGTCCTGAATTTCCTGGTAATAATTCGAATCGCTTTTAAACTGAATGAATGGCCGGTCCGTTTCAAACACTTGATTCAGTTCCTTCATTTCAGTATCCACCAAATAAAGCATATCTGTAAATAAATGCTGTTTAACCCCTTTCCAATCCGGGGCTCCCCTTATGATTCCAATATGTACTTGTCCTTCATACAAAGACTTTAAAATCTCACTGCTCCAGCCAGTGATTAATGAAATTTTGGCATAGGGATATTTTTGGACGAATTTTTTTAATACTTGCGGAAGCCAATTTTGGCCGACAATCGAGGCACAGGCTATTTTCAAAGTACCATATACTTCATGATCCATAGCTTGGATACTTTCCCTGACCTTTTCTTCTTTTTCTATTACCTCATTGGCCAAACGGATTACCGCTTCCCCTGCAGGCGTCAGAGACAGCCCTTTTTGTGAACGCAGAAACAGTTTCGATCCCCAATCCTTTTCTATTGATTGTAAACGCTGTGATAAAGCCGGCTGGGAAACGAACAACCGCTCAGCTGCTTTTCTCATATTCATTTCCTGAGCAAGTACAGATAATAAATGAAATTCTGAAAACGACATACACACCAACCTCTTGATAATTAATTCTTATCATGCTGACTTAATTTATTTACATTTAATTATCAACAAAGTCCGCATATATTACAAGGGAAAAGAAATGGAGTGAATATCCTTTTACGATCATATTATTGCTGGTCATCAGTTTTGCAGCATTCAATGCAGGCACATCGACAGCTGAAATTCAACATACGGTCTCGATCGCATGATTGATTCCATTGATCATCCGAGTCGCATTTCCCTTCCACTTAAAGGCAAGCTCCAATTATGAGTCTGCCTTATTCTCATATGCCTTCTTATTCTTTCTTAGTCTTGTAAGTAACATGAAACTGATTACTGAGAAGACTAGAACAATGAGATAAATCGTTTGTAAAGACAATGTAAGTCCTTCCTGCAAAACTTTTACCACATTTTCAGGAAGCTTCGTACGTTCTTCACTGTTCAACAGTTTATTTGCCGTATCTATCGTCACTCCCGAACCGGATGGTGCATGCTCGTTTAAATAGGCTTGAAGTCTCGTATTCATGATTCCTCCAAGTAATGCTGCACCTACCGTATTTCCTAAATTACGCATGAACATATTAGAAGCTGTCGCAATCCCCCTGCGTTCCCAGCTGACTGTTTTTTGAATGACGACAATGAATGAGGTAGAAGTCAAACCCATCCCTACACCGACAAAGAAGGATCCCATGGCAGCAATAAGGGGCCCTGCTTCTGGCTTCATCCATACTAGGATCAAACTCCCAAGGATCAGCGAGCACCCTCCAAGGAGGGAGGTCGCTTTGAAGCCTATTTTCATCAATAACTTGCCTGATACCATTGAAGCGATCGGCCAGCCAATTGACATGGCTGTCAATGTAAACCCAGCTACCGTAGGAGAGCGTTCCATCACACCCTGAACGAATGTTGGGAGGAAACTTGATAATCCTATCATCATCACCCCTGTCGTCAGAGATACAAGATTCGCAATCAAGATGGAGCGCTCCTGCCAGATTTCAAATGGCATCATCGGTTCGGTTGCTTTCATTTCCTGAAGAATGAATAAGATAAAGGTGATTATGGCCACTAATGCCAGGGAAATGACTGGAGCTGAAGCCCATGACCATTTTACTCCCCCTTCTACGAGTATCACCATAAGAGTGGATATGGATAACGTCAATAGGGTTGCACCAAGGTAATCGATATCACGTTTTTTCTTTTCAATTTTTTCATGAAGGAAAAACCAAATCCCTATAAAAGATAGTAAGCCCAGAGGAATATTAACCCAAAATACAAGCTTCCAAGTCAGGGATTCAACGAGCATGCCGCCCAAAGCCGGCCCCATTACCGCTGAAATGCCCCAAACGCTCGATAGATACCCTTGAACGCGTGCCCTCTCCTCATTTTTATAGATATCACCAACAATCGTTGAAGCTACTGGAGCTACAGCCCCTGCCCCAAAACCTTGTACAAAGCGATAAATGATGAGTTCCGTCATGGAATTGGCAAAGCCGCAAAGAAGGGAGCCAATTAAGAAAACAACGATCCCAAATAATAAGACAGGTTTTCTACCGAGAATATCTGAGAGCTTTCCATATATCAAGACTGTCACAGCGTTCATTAACAAATAGCCTGAAAACACCCAGCTGTAAAGTGAAAAACCACCTAAATCGCTTACAATGGCTGGCATAGCCGTCGAAACGATCGTTCCTTCAATAGCATTCATAAACATAGCCAACATGATGGCACCTAAAACGAAGGGACGTTTCAATTTTTTATTCTGCACTTTTGCACTATCCACTGCTTGGCCCAATTTCCGCCATCCTTTCCTAATAAGTAATAACTGTTTTTAGATTTTACCATCAACTGGTACAAATATGTAAAAAACAAGAAAACTCGCCAACTGGCGAGTCTTAAGGTTAACCATATTCAGCCTTACATTTTTATTCAGCTGTATTTTGTTTAAATACTTTTTTCAAGATTGCTCTTCTAGTTAAGATACCTTCAAATACATGTTCGTCATTCTCTACACAGACAAACGGATGATCGATTAACAATTCCACACCCTTTGTCAAAGTATCTTCAATATGCAGGCGAGGTATTTCTATATTCATTATTTCAGAAACTTTTTTATTCTCAAGATTATCGAATTCAATTCGTTCCAGTCCCAAAATTGAATCAAGAATGACTGGTGTGCTGATTAAGCCATGCAGTTTATACATCGGATCTAACACAGGAATGGCCGTATAACCGCTCTTTGTTAATACCAAAAGTGCATGTTCTAAATTATTGGTTACCTGCACGTGGGCCACGCGTTCAGAAGAAATCATTAAGTCTTTAACGCTGGATTCCAATAAATCCCCATCATGAGTACCGATCATGTTAAAACCCCTTACCATATGTTTTTATATACAGCTCTTTCATCAGTTTAACATATGTAAGCAGAAAAGGCTCATTCCTAGATCAATAAAATCCCAAACTGTGGGATTTTGACAAAGCTCCTTACCCCTTACTAGTTTTAATGTTAACCTGTTTAAAACCGCATTCCGGGCATTGATAAATCACATTTTGGTTTGATTGTGCCGTTAATACATTTTCCATTTCCCTTTCTTCTCCGCAAACAGGACAAATTACCATTGGATTTTTCATTTTTATCCCTCCAATTAATAAGATGTCGTAAAAATCACTTCTTCATTCAAAAAGTAATAATTGAACGGTTTCATGCACAATAAAAAAAGCCGCTTCCATGGGAAGGCGACTTTTAATGATTTTTTAAGATTGAAGAAGATCAAAGATTTCAATGGTAATCATATCAATATTATCGAATTGATATTTTGCTGATTTCCCTTTATCACTGTATACTTCAAGCTCGAACATTTCTGTTTTGCTGAAATATGTAACCTGGCACTTTTTCACACCATCTATTTCAAAAAAACGTTGAGCAGATTCAGATTCCTTCGCTTGCTCTTGAAGACTTTTCAATCTGGTAAGAATGCCCTGTAATTGAGACATACTCCCTCTCCTTTCTGAATAAAACCTTTTCGATAGGTTTCACTATACCATACTTTTCTATCCAGTAGCCACGCTGAAATAAATTCAGAATAATTTAAAACTTCATTCTTTACATGGTACTATTAACAGAATAAAATAAGGAATGGATTTTGTACATGAAAAATTTTCTGGAGGTAGATTCTATTGCAAAACATTAGTGAACTTGGTTATCGCATTTCATTGATTGATGGTTTTGATTTGAATAGAAGAAATCGAACAGGAACATATGTAATTGCCGATACAGACATCACTTTAGTCGAAACTTCCGCCAGCCCTTCCATCCCCCATTTAATGAAGGGTCTTGAAGATCTGGGAATCTCCCCTTTGGATATTACATATATCATTCTTACCCATATACATTTGGACCATGCAGGTGGAGCGGGACTTTTTTTACAGCATTGTCCAAACGCCAAAGTGATCGTCCATCCAAAAGGTGCACGGCATCTAGAAGACCCAACACGTTTGATCGCTGGGGCTAAAGCTGTCTATGGTGAAGAATTCAATGAGCTTTTCAATCCGATTTTACCTATTCCATTTGATAGAATGCTGACTATACATGATAGAGAAGCCCTAAAGACCAGTGATAATTCCTCCTTGACCTTTTATGACACCCCAGGGCATGCAAACCATCATTTAAGCATTTTCGATTCCGTATCAAAAGGCATGTTTTCAGGTGACACAGTTGGCATTTTTTATCGTGAACTTGATGAAGAAGGTTTGGAATTTTATTTACCATCCACATCACCAAACCAATTTAATCCCGATGCGATGCTTGCTGCAGCGGAATTGTACGAAAGCATCGGCGTCGAGCGTATATATTTTGGTCATTACGGGGTATCGGAAAACCCTAAGGAAGTATATAAACAACTTCATTATTGGCTGCCCAAATTTGTGGAGACTGCCAAATCGGCATATAGGGAATATGATAGCTTTGAGGAACAAGTAGCGGCAACCAGTAAAAATATTTTCACGGAAGTCGCGGTTCATTTAGGTGAAAAAGGAATCATTACTGATCATCCCGTTTTTGAAATCATCGCCATGGACGTAAATGTTTGTTCCATGGGGCTGATAGACTATCTTATAAAACAGGAAAAGGTTAAGTAAAAAGGTTCCTTCAAGGTTTTTCCCTATTCAAATGTCCTGCGATTCTCTATAATGAATAAGTACATCTTACATATAGAATACATGGAGGAATGAAATGAAAGACGTAACGCTTTATACCCAACCTGATTGCCCTCCCTGCAAAATCATGAAAATGTTCTTTGATGATAATAATGTCGTATACAAAGAAAAGGATATTAATGCAGATGGACATGCACGTAAAGAACTAACGAATAAATATGGCGCCTATTCCACGCCCACGGTCGTCATCGATGGGAAAGCCATTATCGGTTTTGAACTGGACGAAATAAAAAAAGAACTGAATATATAGCAAAAAGTCTAGAGAAGACTGCCCTCCTCTAGACTTTTTCAGGCTCCATATTTTTCAGATGAAGGAAGACTTTCCTTTTGAATACTTCATCTCATTTTTTCGCTTTCATACTTTACGTCCATTACCTTCCAAACGTCATTCTCCTTTTTCAATGTAACTGATTCAACATGTTTTTCCATCGATACCGGTCCGTCCCCAGTGCCCTTGAATTCCTCCTGAACATAAATGACATCACCGTTTTTCCCATATACAATTTCCGTATTCTTGTCATAACTGAAAAAAGGGATATAATACGGAGCGAAATCTGATCCAAATGTGGTATAACCGCCATCGACTTTCACTACATTCGCTTGGACAAACTTCTTGATGAAATCACCTGTGAAATGTTTATCCAGCTTCCCTTCAATCGCTTCCTTAGTACGTACTTCCTCACTGATCGAGCCTTGGTTCTCCATGGCATCTTGTACTAAAGATAGTACTTCCTCTCTATGTAAGCCCTCCGCTGAAGCTGTTAACCCTCCTCCTAAAAAAAGAAGGACACTGGCAAGACATGCAACTAGATATTTCCTCATTACAATCATCTCCTAGTTATAGAATTTCTCCTAATGGTTCTGATTTTTGCCTATGCCTTTCAATACCCGTCAAAATCAAAGCCAAACTACAAAATCAAATTCTCCGGGATACCTTGATACCATTGCCCATTCCTTCACAATAAAAAAAGAAGATTTCATGAAATCGAAATCTCCCTCTTACAATTATTGAAAAGCATAGTAAAAAATAAAACCGGCAACCAAAACCGTCCCGACAAAAAGGGAAACGAATACTGGGTTCTTTAAATACGGATGTTCTTTAACCGAATCATCAATAGTCGAATCATATCTGGCTTTCACTTTCTGTGCCCTTGCTACAGAATAAGTATAAAAGAGCAGATATAACGCCATGACTGTAACGACTATGATTAAAATCCAGATGTACGTGCTCAAAATATGTCTCCTCCAAGTGCATCATTTCTGCTTATCGTTACACACTTCAAGCGATTATATACATGAACCGTTTTTCTATAAAAGGGCTTCATTTTCATATAAATAACTATAAGAAAGATCAAAGAAAATATATTCCTTATCATTCAGGGGATATGAAAAGGTCCGGATGGTTTCTCCCGTTTCGATATCACTGTATAAATCGGATAAAATTCCTTTCTTCTCATTACGCATCTTTACGATGTTTTCGAGAAAATAAGGTCTCCAGCTCCAATTTTTATTCATATATTTGGGTTGTACTAACCATTGCCCGTCCTTATGGAGGATATTGGGTGATTTTTGATACCCCTCTTCATCACAAATATAAAGCCGAAAACATATGTAATCCAATTTTTTCGCCAAACTACGAAGAAAATCTTCATGGGAGCCAACTCGCTTTTGCTGTTTTAAGAAGCCTTGCATATTTTCGTTGAATTGCGAAGTCTTTTGATAAACGGCTTCAAGCTTCTTGGTCTCAAGTGAAATGAAGGACTGACATTCTTGATGGAATTTTTCACGCAGTAAATCCTTATTGATGAACTCACCTTCCGGTTTCGCCAAAAAATACCCTTGATAATATCGTCCACCGTTTTTCCATGCAAAGCGAAGCTGGTATTCAGACTCAATGTTCTCAAATAGTAGATTGGCGCCTATTTTTCGCGCAAGCATGCTTAGAGAAAACAGTATGACCTGATAGGCATCTCCACCTGATATGCGAAGCTGGTCCAGGTTAACTTTTAAAATATTAGGAGAAATTTGTGCAATTCGGTCCAATTGCGTGTCTTGTCCTAAATGATCGAGAGCTATCTTAATCCCATATGTTTTAAAATAAGCGAGCACATGCTGCAAAGGGTCTAAGTTTTCCGGACTGATCGTGTCTGATAATTCCAGCACAATCCGGTGCATTTCCTCCGGTTGAAAATGACGATGTAAAATCTCCATGAATTCTTCGCCATGATCCAGCATAAGCAAATTTGGATCTCTGTTAATAAAGATAAGAAAATCTTCACCATAGTCTTTTATTCTTTCCAAGGCTATTTCAAGAACGTAATTATCCACTTCCACCCTATACTCTTCCGGCACTGCAGAATCGTGAAAAAAAGAGCCAAGGCTTTTATATTCTGATTGTTCCTCATAGCGCCCTAAAATTTCATATCCGATTACCTGATGTTGATCTGCACTGAAAATCGGTTGAAAGAATGGTGTCACCCTGTCTAAATTCTTCAATATTTTTTCTGTATCCATGATGCATCTTCCCCCTAATTACGAAACACCAATATGCAAAAATTATACCATTAGTTTCTAGAATTGATAATATTTAATTTTAATTCCTACAACATAACTCTTTTTTCAGTCATGACTTTTGAATGAAACTAAACGATTCTTCGTCGAAAAGGCATTGTTCATAAATCGAACAATGCCTTAATGCCTAATTAAAAAGGGAAGAACCATGGGATGGTGATCACCATGATAACGCCAATGAAGATCTGTATGGATATCCCGATCACGATAAAGTCCTTATACTTGTAATCACCTGCTGTCATGACAAGCGCATTTGTAGTGGCAACCCTAGGCGTGGATAACGCCAAACTGCCTGCAACTGCAAGGCATAAAAATACAGGAAGAGGATCGATTCCTTGATTCACTGCAGACGTCAGGGCAATGGGCGTCATGATTACCGTCGCTGCTCCATACGGGATGAATTGGCTTAGGATAAGTGTCAGGAGGTAAAAGAAAGCTAATATGCCATGTGCCCCGATATTACTGAATAGAACGGCCAGCCAATCACTTATCATTCTTACTCCACCCGTATTATCCAATGCTGCCGTTATTCCGTACATGGCGGCGATCAATAGAACAGGTTCCCAGTTAATCTTTTGGTAAGCATCTTCCATCGAACGGACACAGCCAGTGATTACCATCAACAATGCGGCCGTCAATACTGATAGCACAGCAGGGATTGACTCCATCGATAAAAGAATGACCATCAATGCAGTGATGCCCAAGGCAATCCATGTTTTACCTTTGGAGTTGACCGGAGAGCCATCTTCCGAAGTACTGCCAATAACGATGACATCCTGTAAATCCGAGGATATCCTCTCAATGTTCTCCCATTCTCCATGTATCAGGATTGCATCCCCCGGTTTCAGACGTTCCGTACCGACATCCGCTTGAATATATTCACCATTCCGATTGATTGCCAGCACATTACATTGGTATTTCTCACGAAAATGCACATCTATCAAGGTCTGGTTTTCATAATCCGAATTCGGAACGATCAATATTTCCGTCAATCCAAATCTACTGCTTAGAAAATGTTTTTTTATTTGTTCGGTATTGAAATGCTTAAACTCCAGTTCATAGTTAAGTGCCAATCTCTCAACTGCTTCTTCTTCCCCAAACACCAAAATGATATCTTCAGGATGAAGAACTTCATCCGCTCTGGCTGGAATCGTCAGCTGTCTTTGCAACAGCGGCAATTGCTTATCCTTTGGCTTCCGCTGAATTTCAATCAAAGTCAATTCATACTGGATAGGAAGCTGAAGGTCTGACAGCCTTTCCCCAACAATATCGGAAGTAGCGGGTATATGCAGATAATGCAATCGGTCATACACTTTGTACATGCCGGCAAGCTCCCCTGCTGACAGTCCCTTGACACTATTGTTCGCGGCAATCGTTTTCTCGGGTAGTAACAGGCGCCCAAGTGTCAACATGAACAATAATCCTGCTGCAAAAGCGATTAAGCCCACTGGTGTAAAGTCAAAAAATGATAATGTTCCTATTCCGTTTTGCCGTAATACATCAGCAACGACCATATTGGAGGGTGTACCGGTAAGTGTTAATAGTCCGCCAATACTGCTTGCATAGGCAAGGGGCAATAAATACCTTGTCGGACTTGTTTTTTGTTGTAAAGCCATGCTCATAACGAGCGGAAGCAGTATGGAAACAATGCCCGTTCCACTTAAAAACGCACTTAATATTCCAGCTGTAAGCATGACGATAAGCAGCGATTTCCATTCACTGCCCCCGCATAAACCTAACAACTTATTTCCTGCCTTTTCCACGATTCCTGTATTTAAAAGGCCGGCACCGACGATAAATAGCCCAGCCAGCATGATCACCGCTTGATTCGCAAACCCGGCCACTAGCTCATCCAATGTAAGTATCCCCAGTAAACCAAGTATGGAAAGTCCACTAAGTGCAATTAAATCTGCGCGGAATTTTCCTTGTATAAAAAGCGCAATGGCGCATAGAAGTATAATCAGTGTAATAAACATTGGTTCGGTCATCATGTTACCTCCGTATAGATGTTCAATTTCAAACCGGATACGGTTTCATTAAACCCCAGTTTACATGTTTTTCATGTGCGTACAGAAGATATTTTCTTCATTTTATGAATATTGTTTGTTAGTATGAGGAAGTAACATTTTTATATTAGATAGGTTGATTAATTTGAATAAACCCATATCCAGAAGAACATTTTTAAAAAAAAGCCTTGGTACATTGGCTACCTTAACCGGTTTAGGTATTGGCGGCAGCTATTATGCCCATAATTTGGAGCCGAAATGGTTAGAAACCAAGCATAAAATCATTCGACATCCCCTTATCCCTGAAGGTTTCCATGGCATGAAAATGGTCCAATTCAGTGATACTCATTTAGGTTTTCAATTTCAGCTTAAAGATTTACAAGCAATTGTCAATAAGATAAACCAACTCGACCCGGATGTTATTTTATTTACAGGAGATTTAATGGACCAGCCTAATAAATACAAGGCTCAACAGAAAATCCCTCCTGTTTTGAATCAGCTCAAAGCGCCGCTTGGAAAATTCAGCATCTATGGCAACCATGATCATGGGGGATATGGCTCGGAAATTTACAGCGATATCATGAACAAATCTCATTTTACCATGCTGCAAAATACCTCGACTAAGATTACCTTATTAACGGCAGAAGAAATATTCATTGCCGGGGTTGATGATGCTATGCTTGGAAAACCGGATTTTGAAAAAGCCCTTTCAGGCATTCCAGAAGAAGTGTTCACCATTATGCTTTCGCATGCTCCTGACCTTGCCGACATATCAAGGACTTACGACATCCAATATCAAATAAGCGGTCACAGTCATGGGGGCCAAGTACAAATTCCCTTTGCCGGAGCCCTTGTAACTCCCCCATACGCTGAAAAGTACCGAGAAGGCACGTATGAAATCGATTCGTTAACGTTACATGTTAATAGAGGGCTTGGCACTACCCGACTCCCTTATCGTTTTCTTTCGCGTCCTGAGTTGACGGTTTACGAATTCCAGGCCGAAAAATGATAAGAAAAAAACACAGGGGAAAACCGCCAGACTTATTAACAAAACCTGTGCGACTAAAACAACTTGTTCCATAAATCATTTGTAATGTATTCTTATGAATTATAGCATTAGATGTATATCTGAGAAAACCAGGTTTTTTTTACCAGCAACATAGGTAAGCGGCATAAAATCATAACATGCTTAAGTAGCCACACAGGAAAGTTCCGATACAACCTATAACCGACACCGTTATATAGATAAGACCATCTATATAACGGTGTTTTCTAATAAGTTCTAGTGTTTCCATACTGAATGTGGAAAAGGTCGTAAAAGCTCCTAAGAAACCTATTGTAATGAAAACTTGTAAAGATAAAGCCCAGCTTTCTTTCTGTGGAAATGCCATTCCTAAACCGAAAGATCCTATAAGGTTAATCAGTAAAATACTAATGGGTATTGAGCCACCTGGCAATAGCCTATTAAAAATAATCTGTAAGACATATCTAGAGGATGCTCCAAAAAAGCCTCCTATAAAAACTGAAAAAACTTCTATCATAAGGTCTCACCTCTCCTTATATTAGAAAGGCACAGTCCGAGGAAACCGGCGACCAAACCAAATAAAAGCGTGGACACAAGATACAGTCCTGCAAATGGCAGAGAAGTCTGTAATAGATTCACCATTTCTTGGGAAAACGTGGACATCGTGGTGAAACCGCCGCAAAACCCGCTTCCCAGAGCCAAAAAAACATACGATTTCTTTTTTGAGGCGAAATAGCCACTTATCATACCAAGTAAAAAGCTGCCTACTATATTTATTAAGAGGGTTCCAAACGGGAAGAAGGAATGGGCAGTGGTCAAGATTACGCAATAACGCAATAACGCTCCCGCTGCTCCGCCGAAACCGACGGCAATAAAGCTTTTTAACCGATCCATTACAGTCACCCCAAATTTTTCTCACAAGTAGATTCATTATAACAGATTAAGATGAAACAGGCTCTTTTCTAAAAAAAATCCATACTATGTAAAGAATTAGAGAAAAGGAGGCTAATTATGCAAGTACAGCATTTTCCTTACTACCACTATCCACAAACCATGATGCTACAGAACGAATACAGAAATGCATATGGGAATGAATATGGACCTGAATATTGGAATGACGAGCGCTTCTTTCCTTTCTTTCCTCTATTGGCGCCTGTAGCTTTTGTTGCAGGATTGGCAATTGGACCGTTGCTATTCAATAACCGTCCACCAGTCTACGCTCCATATCCTCCCCCATTTCCACCCGCTTACCCTCCTTACCCTGCTTACCCTGCTTATCAAGGTTTTCAGGGCTACCAGCAACAACAATTCGGCGCACAGGCTGGAGTATCCGAAAATATCAATATATACACTAGATAAGGATTGGACAGAAGGCGTCATTAAACGCCTTCTTTTTCTTAGCTTAAAAGGCATCCGATTGAATTTTACTTCCTTATATATTTTGAAGTGGTATAATATGAAATGCATAGATGGTAAAGTGTTGGGAAATGATTGTCATAGCCTAGAGATGTACATGCATTAATTTTTAACTATTTCTTGCCTTATTGGCACACGTCTATATTTCACCCATTATAAAAACAGGTTTTTATTGAAGGAGTCTGCAATGCCCTTCTAACCTTATTAAGAAAAGGAGTTTCCATAATGAACCAAACGAAAGGACATTCTGAAAGGGATGAGTTTTCGATTAACTCCCTTGCCCAAGCCGTGTTTATTGTTAATAAGCACGCAAAAACTGCGTTGGAGCCTAAAAATTTATATAATTTGAAACGGCTCGCATTAAGCAAGCTTATGCAAGAAGGAAAAGCGAAGAAGATTGGACTTCATTTCTCTGATAACCCTCGCTTTGCAGCACAACAATCCGACGTGATTGTCGAATGCGGATCATATGTTTTTCATCTGCCTCCCACTAAGGAAGATTTGAAAAAACTACCCCACCTCGGCAGCCGGGCAGCATCCATACGTAATCCTAAAGCTGCGTTGTCATTATCCAAGGCCAAACAAATCCTGCAATCTTACGTTGGACAAGCAGGTGAAAAACAACCGACCCCAACCAATACCGAGAAAAGGGCTTACGGGCGTGGGTCGGTCAAGCAACCTTTTCACAACCCATTCCCATCCTCCTTTTTAGGAAAAGGTTCCAAGTATTAAGTATGAATTCCGGATAAATCAAACGGGCCGTGAGGTAATGCCTCATCGGCCCGTTTTCACATTTATAATATAAACCTGTCTATCAATTTTATTAGCTCAGCAATTTCGGGTTTGCTGATTTGGGCGTCAGCCCCTACGACCTGCCCTTTATGACGCAGGCTGTCCGTAATCAAGGAAGAGAAAATAATCACCGGCAATAATGCGAGTTCACCGCTTTCCTTTATTCTTTTAGTCAAATGATGACCATCCATTTGGGGCATCTCAATATCGGTAATCACAAGTTGCACTTCTTTTTCGACCACTTTTCCTGAATCAATCAAATTCTCCAGATAATTAATTGCATCAAGTCCATTTTCATAAAACTCCAAGTACTTGAATCCTGCTTCCGACAATGTATCAAAAAGCAGCTTTCTCAGTAATGGAGAATCTTCTGCAATCAGGATTTTTATCTGAGTTTTGTCGGCTACCGAGCTTTTTAACCTGCTGGATGTTTATTCCCGATTCCGGATTGATTTCGACCACTATTTTTTCAAAATCGAGTAACAGTAACAATTCGCTTTTTAATTTTATTACTCCGATAATCTGACTTTCAAGCCCTTGATACATATCCGAAGGCTTCTCTATTTGAGACCAGGAAATACGATGGATCTGCGTTACTGTATGAACATGGAAAACCACTTTTTGCTGATTGAATTCAGCGACTATGAATTTATCCTGCTCAGGAGTTTCAGATGGCGGAAATCCTAAAGCATCCGCTACATTCACAACCGGCAGGACTTCTTCGCGAAGCTCAATGATCCCCTCCACATTTGGATGGGAATGAGGTACAAGCGTGATAGGAACATGATTAATGATTTCTTTCACCTTAATTACGTTAATGCCGAATTTATTCTTACCGATGCCGAATTCCACTATCTCCAGCTCATTTGTACCACTTTCCAGTAATATCCCTTTATTAGTTTCCATTTCATCTCGCCCTTCTCTTACTTTTTATAATTCCCTAAATCTTTTAAACAGCATAAAAATCCTGCTTGTCAGTTACATGGACCTATCATGTTTTTTTATTATCAACACATACCTAATAATTCGGTTAATTTTGTCTTTTGTTTAGCGCAATGATAAAAAAGGATCAAGATGTGTTTATCTATTAAGGCCAAACAAAAAAGGGACCCATACAGGTCCCCTTTTTACCCAGCTCATTTTTTTACCATTACCGTTCCGCAATCATATCGTGAAGTGCCTGTTTCTTCGACGTAAACGCTGCCATGATATAACCAATATAAAAGATCATACCTGATAGGATCGTCGCAAAATAACGCCCTGCAGCCCTTCCAAACCCGATTCGTTCTCCATATAAATCCGTCACTTTAATATTCTGGAGTATTTTACCGACACTCCCTTTCCATTTAGAGGAATGCAACAAACTATAATAAAGAAAGCTAAGCATGGATAAAAATAAAGGATCCATTGTCTTTTCCTCTAATTCCATCGGCTCCACTCAAAAAAATACTCATAAAAACCGATAAGATTCCAGTAGGGATTCCTATTATAATTCCATCAATGATATTCGCGCCAAAGCGTAACCAAAATCCAGCATACAGCCCGCTTTTCTCTGGACTGTCAACAGCCGAAACTTCCATTTCAACACCTAGCACTCATAAATTCGGTATTTTTCCCATCATATAACTAACAGGTCAGTTGGGTATTTTCAGCTCTTTCGTGACCTTTTCCTTGGATTGAGCCAACCTTTTTTAACAAAGAATAAAAACATCATCAAGGCAATTCCGCCCATCATTCCAAGGATGAGGAAATAGCCATAGTGCCAATTCAATTCCGGCATATACTTAAAATTCATCCCATATACGCCTACTATGAAGGTCAGCGGCATGAAAATGGTAGTGATTACAGTCAATGTCATCATCGTTGAATTCATATTATTAGAGTTCACCGACAAATAACTATCCCGGATATCGGAGGAGAAATCCCTATAGGATTCCAGCATTTCAGTTAATTTAAGAAGATGATCATACACATCATTAAAATATAGGTGCTGGTCTTTTAAGTAATTCAGGCGCTCTGATGAAATCATCCTGTACAATAAATCACGCATCGGTAATATGGTACGACGGAGCCTGGACATATCCGTACGTAAATCGAATAGCTGATCCATCAAATCGTTTATCGTTTCATTTTCAGTATTGTCCTCAATGCTACCCAACTCGCCTTCTATTTTATAGACGGGAGGGAAAAATTCATCAACAATCCTGTCAATTATCCTGTGCATCAAGAAAAAGGGACCATGCTTCAACATTTTATTGTCAGAAATCTCTTCCCAGACCTTTTCAAGTTCAAGCATTTCTTCCTTATGAAAAGTGACTATCCATTTTTCTCCAACGAACATATCCAATTCAACCGCTCTAAAGATCTTTTGCCTGAGAGCATGTATTACAAGAAATTGGTAGTCCTCATAAAAATCCATTTTGGGACGTTGGTTAAAATCATCCAGGCAGTCTTCAATTGCCAGCGGATGAAAGTGAAAATGACTGGATAAAAGTTTGATTTCATTGTTTGTGGGATTGGAAAAATCCACCCAATACCACTCGATATCCGGATTATTCATTTCTGATAGAGGTAAACCGAAACTGATTTCTTGGTTAGTAGTAATTGCACAAGTCCTTATCATATGTATCAACCCTCAAAATTTTCTTATCATTCATTATACCTTTAATTCAATAATCTCAAAAAGTATTTCTCCCCCATCCAAACTAAATGATAAAATAGAATGAATCCGTCAAACATAGTACATAATCTCATGAAGTATGAAAAGGGAGGATATTCATCATGGAACATTTAATAAACCCTTTAGTAAAAGACGTTCAAATATCAGGGATCCGTAAATTCTACAATATGGTCGCTGATATCGAAGGCACCATTTCCTTAACGATAGGACAGCCTGACTTTCCCACTCCAATGCATATAAAAGAAGCGGCAAAAAAAGCCGTCGATAATGATTATACTGTTTATACTCACAATGCCGGTTATCTGGAATTAAGGGAAGCTGCCTCTGAATATGTAAAGGATAAATACAAGCTTGATTATGATCCAGCGAATGAAGTCATCGTGACCTCAGGTGCCAGCGAGGGCATTGACATTACCTTTCGAACGATTCTCATTCCAGGGAACGAAGTCATATTACCAGGGCCGGTATATCCAGGATACGAACCTATCATCAAAATGTGCGGTGCAACACCCATTTACGCCGATACAACAAAAAATGGATTTCGTTTGACTGCAGATATAATTGAAAAGTACATAACTGATCAAACTCGTTGCATCGTTCTTCCATATCCATCGAATCCGACTGGGGTAACATTGTCTGCCGAAGAATTATTGGACATTGCCGAACTTGTAAAGGGCAAGGACATCTTCATATTGGCTGATGAGATATACAGTGAACTTGTATTCGATCAGGAACATGTATCGATTGCCACTTTCTTAAAAGAACAAACCATCGTCCTGAACGGTTTATCCAAGTCCCATTCCATGACCGGGTGGAGAATTGGCCTTCTGTTTGCGCCAGTAGCCATCTCTCAGCATATTCTGAAGGTCCATCAATACAATGTGACTTGTGCCTCCTCCATATCGCAGAGAGCTGCCTTGGCTGCATTGACGGCAGGTAAGGATGATGCCATTCCCATGAAGACCGAGTATGCACGGAGACGGGAATACGTATACAGTCGATTACAAGCGATGAAACTGGAAATAGTCAAACCAAATGGTGCCTTTTACTTCTTTATAAAGCTGCCTGAGGGCTATACCTCTTCCATTGACTTTTGCCTCAATCTTGTCAAACAGGAAAGAGTGGCGGTAGTCCCTGGTGACGCTTTCTCTCCACTTGGGGAAGGGTACTTTAGGATTTCCTATGCCTATTCCATGGAAACACTGGAAAAGGCTTTGGACCGTATAGAAGCATTTTTATCTTGAGCGACTCGGACAAAAAAAGTGGCCTTCAATGGAATGATTGAGGGCCACTTTCCTATTCTCAAAGATTTCAGGCTACTGATGGTTTTTCACCAGGCGGGACAACTAATACAATCTCCGTAAAAAACGAATTTCCCGATATCCTTCTTCTTTATTTGTCGTGGTAAGGCTCACTTCAACGATGGAACCGAGTAAGTCAGCCATCACTTCTTCAAATTCCTTTGCGGAGCGCGGCTTAGAAAGACCTAAACTTTTCAATTCGCGCATCAGGATCTGGAAACCGGCATTCGTTTCAATATGACTGAATTTCACCGGCAAGATTAGCGGACTTTCATTCATTAATTTCAGATCCCAACGAATGGGCTTTGTTTGGTGAATGGTTTTTTCGCGTTTATAACCTTCAATCCTGACAATATATCGACCATCTTCTAATTCCTGGAATTTCATGTTGATATCATCGAATTCGCCCATATCGATCGCTCCTTTTTATAAAGGCTGTCGCTATCAGCTTATTCATGAAAAAGAAATACTAGCACTTAATTATAGTGTTTATATAATGCCTGGGTACCGCTATTTTCCTCGCCAGCTTCTGCCAGCCCCTCATATAGGGATTTGCTCAGGCTTAATCCAGGGGCCTCCATTCCCATTCTTTCCGCTTCGTCAAGTGCAATCTTCATATCCTTAATAAAATGCTTGATATAAAAACCTGGTTCAAAATCCCCTTTGACCATTCGCGGCACAAGGTTGGACAGTGACCAGCTACCGGCAGAACCCGATGATATGCTTCTTAGAACCCGGTCTGGATCCAATCCCGCCTTTTTGGCATAAGAAATCGCTTCAGTTACTCCGATCATATTAGATGCAATGGCGATTTGATTGCACATTTTCGTATGCTGTCCTGACCCAGCTGGGCCTTGATGTACAACATTGCTGCCAATAATATCAAAAATGGGCCGCACCGCTTCAAATGCCTCACTATCCCCGCCCACCATGATCGTAAGCTTCGCATCACGAGCACCGATGTCTCCTCCGGAAACCGGTGCATCCAATGATTGCATTCCTCTTTTCTTGGCTTCCTCTGATATTCTCATGGCCAAGGATGGAGTGGAGGTCGTCATATCGATTAAATGGGTTCCTTTTTTCCCATTCTCGATAAGCCCATTTTCTCCAAAATAAATTTCTTCCACATCGCTAGGGTATCCTACCATGGAAATGATCACATTAGCTAACTGTGCTATTTCCTTAGGTGAAGATGCCCACTTCGCGCCCTGTGAAAGCAATTCACTTGCCTTCTCTTTCGTCCTGGTATAAACAAATACCTCAAACCCTGCCTTTAGTAGATTTACGGCCATGCTTTTTCCCATAACTCCTAAACCTATGAATCCGATAACTTCGTTTGATTTCGTCACTGCAAATTCCTCCCAATCATTTTGTTTCAAAAAACCTTAAATGGACTTTATCATTCCCCCGTCAACCAAATAGGACTGGCCGGTTAAATATGTATTCGCACCTGAAACAAGGAAAGTAACGAACTTAGCAAATTCCTCGGGTTCCCCGTAACGGGCAAGAGGGATTTTATTTATGGATTGTTCAGTTATTTTCTCGGGAGTGACACCTTGTTTCTCTGCATTCATTTTATCAAGGTGCTGAATGCGGTCTGTTGCAATTCTTCCAGGACCAACTGTATTGATCAAAATCCCGTCTGGAGCTAACTCGGAAGCAAGCGTCTTTGACAATCCCACGATTGCGGTGCGGAATGTATTCGATAATATCAATCCTGGAATAGGCTCCTTAATGGATGAAGATGCAATATTAACAATTTTTCCGCCCTGTTTTTTTAGATGCGGCAAGCTCTCACGGATCGTCCTGATGAAGCTTAATAAATTAAGTTCAAAGGATTGTTGCCATTCTTCATCATTGAAATCTGAAAATGAACCACCGGGAGGACCTCCGGCGTTATTAATAAGAATGTCGATACCGCCGAACTCCTCAGCTGTTCGCTCAACCAGGCTTTTAATATCTTCAGCTTTTGTTATATCCGTTGCCATATAAGCCACTTTACCCGCCCCAAGCTGTGATAATTCCCTTTGGACGGCGGCAAGCTTTTCTCCATCACGGCTGGCTATCATGACATTTGCTCCTTCTTTAACCAGTTCAGCTGCCATCGCCTTCCCCAAACCTTGGCTTGAAGCTAAAATCAAAGCATTTTTCTTTTTCAAATGTAGTTCCATATACTATCAATCCTCCATTTTCAATAAATAAATTATAATTCCATTATATCGTCATAATCGAAAAGTGAAAAATTTGAATAATCATTCCCGTGTTTTTTTATTTCCCTTGGAAAAACTCAAAAAAACTGCCGGTTGGATTAACCAACCGGCGACAAAGGGGGAAATGAGAATGTCAGCTGCCCTAATAGAGCCAAACAACTGTGCTTGCTTCTTATTTACCCCCATTTTGTTGCAATAAACATTCTTTCTAAAAAGATTTAAGAAAAATTACAGGACAGCACCCCAACCGAAGGGGATGGGGTGCCGTTTGTCATTATTTATTGCTTCAAAGCGTTAATTACCGCTTCTTTCACATTATCATTCGTATCCAGCACTAAAACTTCTTGAGATAGTTTTTTCATCTCTTCAAGTGAAAGTTGGCTGATTAAAGAACGTGCTTTTAAAATAGAAGTGGCACTCATTGAGAATTCATCAAGGCCCATTCCGATCAAGACCGGGATGGCCACTTCATCTCCAGCCATCTCACCGCACATTCCGGCCCATTTCCCTTCTTTATGAGCTGCATCTATAACCATTTTAACCAGGCGTAAAATCGCTGGATTATATGGTTGGTATAAATAAGATACTCTCTCATTCATTCGGTCAGCGGCCATCGTATACTGAATCAAGTCATTGGTACCTATGCTGAAGAAATCGACTTCCTTAGCAAATATATCAGCCATTACTGCAGTTGAAGGGATTTCAACCATAATTCCGACTTCAATTTTTTCAGCAACTTGAACACCATTATCAAGCAATTCCTGTCTAACTTCAGCCAAGACGGCTTTTGCTTCGCGGAATTCGCCTAGTGTCGCAATCATTGGGAACATGATTTTCAAATTTCCGTAGATGCTTGCACGAAGCAGGGCACGGAGCTGTGTCCGGAAAATCTCCTGCTCATTTAAGCAGAGGCGAATCGCTCGGTATCCAAGGAAAGGATTCATTTCCTTAGGAAGCTCTAAATACGGCAACTCCTTGTCTCCGCCTATGTCAAGCGTTCTGACGACTACAGACTTTCCTGACATTCCTTCCAGCACCGCTTTGTATGCTTCGAACTGTTCTTCTTCACTTGGAAAGTCATTTCTGCCCATATAAAGAAATTCCGTACGGTATAACCCGATGCCTTCACCGCCATTTCGATGAACGCCTTCTAGATCTTTCGGCGTACCAATATTTGCAGCCAATTCCACATGATGTCCATCTTTTGTAACCGTTTGTTCATGGACCAGTTTCGCCCACTCAGCCTTTTGCAAAGCATAGGCTTCCTGGTCCTCTTCGTAGCGTTTTACAAGTTCAGGAGTAGGGTTGATGTGCACTTCACCTTTTAACCCGTCAATAATGACCAAGTCACCATTTTCGATGGACGAGGTTACTGACTTTGTCCCAACGACTGCTGGAATTTCCAATGAACGCGCCATTATGGCTGAATGGGATGTACGTCCACCGATATCGGTCGTAAAACCTTTGACGTAAGCCGGATTCAACTGTGCTGTATCGGATGGAGTCAAATCCTCCGCAATGATGATCACTTCTTCAGCAATCATGCTTGGATTTGGAATATGAACACCTAAAAGATGTGACAATACCCGTTTGGTGACGTCTCGGATATCTGCTGCACGTTCCTTCATGTATTCATTATCCATTTGTTCAAACATCGTAATGAACATGCTTGCGGTTTCATTTAAGGAGAACTCAGCGTTGACGTTTTCTGATTGTATTTTATCCTGAATTGGAGTTATAAGTTCCGGATCAGCCAAAACAAGCAGGTGCGCGTCAAAAATAGCGGCCTTATCGGCCCCTAAGTCCTTTTCGGCTTTATCCCTGATTATCTCCAATTCAACTGTTGACTTTTGAATAGCATCCTTAAAACGGGATATTTCGGCCCCGACATCTTCTATGCTTCTTTTTTCAATCGATAGATCTGGCTCAGTCAGCCGGTAGGCTTTAGCGATGGCTATTCCGTTTGAAGCTGCTATTCCACTAATCAAAGTGGACATTATTCTGCTAATCCTTCTCTGTTCAATGTTTCAGCAAGTGTGTTCAGTGCATCATTTTCATCGCTTCCTTCAGCAGAAATCGTAATCTCTGCCCCTTTGCCAATTCCTAGTGACATTACACCCATAATGGACTTAAGGTTCACTTTTTTCTCTTTATAAGAAAGGTTTATTTCTGAATCGAATTTTCCTGCAGCTTGTACAAGCAATGTAGCCGGACGAGCATGAATTCCTGTTTCTGCAGTTACTGTAAATGTTTTTTCTACCATATAAATCAATCTCCTTTAAGATAAATTAAAAAAATTAGGTTATGTAAGGGATTTTCTCTATCCAATCAGGAAAGAAATGAAAAAACCCTTTTCCTTATCAGAATAGCATTATCATTCCCAACAAACAAACCAAAACTATCTGGTACCTAAAAAATAGTACAAAAATATAGATAGAACTGCAACTATTACTTTTCAGATTCTTCAATGATTAAATGGACAGCTGTGCATTTTTGGTGAAAAAAGCTCTGAAACTCAGCATAATGAAAAGGACAACTGTTAATGAAACACTCCCGAGAATCCCAATAAGTATGGCAATCTGGTATTCAATTGCGATGAGCGGGCTTATCCCCGACAGGATTTGCCCTGTCATCATTCCGGGAAGGAAAATAATCCCCATTCCGAGCATATTGTTCAAAGTTGGGAGTACGGCCGAATCGAATGCAGCATCCACATATTTCTTCACGGCCCTCGCCGGTGTCGCTCCAAGCATTAACATCGCTTCTACCTTTTCGCGATTACTGCTAATCCCATCATGGAGGTTTTTAAGCGCTAATGTCACTCCAGTCATCGCATTCCCCACGATCATCCCTGCTATTGGAATGAAATACCTTGGCTCATACCAAGGCGTGAAATGGATCACGACCAGATTAAAATAAAACAGGGCGGCCATGGGACCTGTCAACATACTTAGGATAACCATCCTTTTGATTTTCTCATTAAGCGTATAGGGCACTTGCTTAAAAATATTATGGATGGAGAACAGAGCCATTGCACATAGAAACCCTATAGAAAGTAAAGGGTGGGGATTTTCAAAGATATATGTCAAAACGTAACCGGCAAGAATGAGTTGGACCGTCATCCGTATCGTGGCTAGAATGATTTGCTTTTCCCTTGAAATCCCTCGCCATTTCACGATAATGAGCAGAACTACAACAAAGAAGTAGGCCGCACAAAGACGCCAGAACTCAATATCTATTATCCCATTCCCCTCCATTAATAGTCACTCCCCTTCACCTTTTTCAGGACGATCATCTTTTCAGCACAGATGTCCGCTAGTTGTTTTGAATGCGTTATCATGATGACCGTTCCTTTTTCCCGTTTTACTTCTTCTAAAAATCGGCTCATGATCCTCAGTTCGGTTTCCTCATCAAGAGCTGCTGTCGGCTCATCCAGTAAATACACTTCGGGTTTCAATAAAAGTAACCTCGCCAGTGCGAGCCTCTGTTTCTCCCCGCCAGAAAGATTCTCCGTTCCCTCGTCTAATGACTTCTGTAACTCGACGGTTTCAAGCGCCTTCACCAATTCGGATTTTTCCTTTTTTTTCCGTTCTGTCAATTCCAGGCCCAGCTGGAGATTTTCTTCAATCGTTCCGGGTAAAGTGAACGATGTCTGAGACAGCATTGTGACTTTACGCCGGAGCTCTATTGGGTTGAATTTATCCAGCAACTGATCTTGATAATAGATCGAACCGCTATCCGGGTCATCCATCCTGTTCAATAATCGGAGCAATGAGGTTTTTCCTGCTCCGCTTTCCCCAGTCAAACAAGTAACCACACAAGCGGATATTTCCAACTCATCAATATGCAGAATCCCTTTATACCTAATATTTTCAAGCCTAAACATCATTTTTCACGCCTGCCTCTCATATTCCACCCTATCATTATAAGAAACTATCATGATAGGGAGTAGCGATCCATGTAAAAATTTTTATGATTTTTCATTTTCTTTCCCTTTTTTATAGGTTAGTATTATTCCTGCCGAATATATCCATGACGGACATGGAAAACACCTTTGAAATGGAGGAACTTATCATGAACAAAAATTCCTTTTTACATTCTTATCTGTATGTTTTTTTCCTTACTGCCATTTGCCTGATCTCTTTGTCTGGCTGCCAGGCCGCATCAGATAACCTGATTAATGAATCCAAACAGGATGATTCGTTGGTAAATGAAGACATCCAATCCAAAACGGATTCTTCCAAAGAAGAAAAAGGCAAGACATTCACAGCCAAGATCGTCAGGGTTGTTGACGGAGATACAGTAAAAATCAAAATGACTAACGGAAATGAAGAAACGGTCAGGCTCCTTTTGGTAGATACCCCGGAAACCGTGCACCCTTCCAAGCCCGTTCAGCCTTTTGGACCTGAAGCAAGCAAGTTCACCAAGGATTTAATGCCTGCTGGTTCTAAAGTGGAAGTAGAAACCGGCATTGGTGAAAGAGATAAATACGGCCGGCTGCTTGCCTATTTTTATGTTGATGGAAAAATGGTGAATAAGCTCCTGCTTGAAAAAGGACTGGCCAGGGTAGCCTATGTATATGCACCGAACACTAAATATCTTGATGAATTTGAAGATATTCAGAAACAAGCCCAAAAAGACGAAATCGGTATATGGTCAATTGAAAACTATGCAACTTCAAGAGGGTTTGATGATTCGAAGCCCGGGGAAAAATCAGAGGAAAAAACCACTGTGAACTCATCTTGCAGTAACCCAAAAATTAAAGGCAATATAAATTCTAAAGGCAATAAAATATATCACATTCCTTCGGGCCAATATTACGAAATAACTAAACCAGAAGAAATGTTTTGTACCGAGCATGACGCACAGGATGCTGGATTCCGAAAATCGCAGAGTTAACAAAAATAATGGTTTTATCAATATGCCTACTTTGGAAATTGCAATAGAAATGTTCAGGGGGATACATAATGAAATACAACAGGAATGAAGCTTGTCAGCTTTTCTCCCCCACTTCCTGGTTTTTTTCAAAATAATAAAAGTACCCAATATAGATAATGAAAGCCAAAATGGGACATGCCCGTTCTCGATATCAGCCTCCGTGGAGTAACCCAGTGTTATCCATGTGAACGGAGACTTTGAGCTATTGCTGACGTTTATACTAAATGATGCTTGCGAGGAAAAGTATCTGTAAAAGAAAAGCACATCATCTTCATATGAATATAGGTTTAACTTGAACGAAAATGAAAACGAGAAGGAGTCACCATTAAAGAACTTAAAATCTTTCGAAGAAGAATTGGCACATCCACTATCCGGATGTGTTTTTCTTTTGATCATCCCCACGCTCAAAACACTTTCAATACTCCCGAATCTCCCTTTTCCTTTCAATTTAGTTTCTGGTTCACGCCTGATAACCCACTTTTCATCCCATACATTTTTCCGTTATGCCATTTCGCAATAGCCTAACGGATCATTTATGGTAGAAGGACCCGGGAATACTGAAAGTGCGCTTTCTAAAGGTAGCTGCTTAATGGATGATTTCTCAGCTCTAAAGACTGAATTCACCCCTATGATCCATCATATTATCCGTTCACTTTCCATCTATAAAAATAAGGAAGAATATTTTCAAGTAGGATTGATTGCTTTATGGGATTCATTTAGAAGTTTCAATGAGGAATACGGACAATTCTCTAACTATGCCTACACAGTAATCAAAGGCAAAATCCTGAATGAATTGAAGCATCATCATAAATATGAAGCCCACAGCAAACCATTTGATTCCACCATACTAGAGATTAAAGATCCTTTTTCAATGCACGAAGAGGCCTTCGCCATCGAAAGCATCTTACACTATACTGAAGGCTTGACATTGAATCAGCAACGCTGGCTTTTGCAAACCTACCTGAAGAATAAAACAGTGACTGAAATTGCTGAGTTATATCAAGTCACTACAGCATCTGTAAAATCGTGGAGAAAGTCCACTTTAATTAAATTAAGGAAGCAAATGATTTTCCACTGTAAATAATAATAGGGTGGCCCAGTCATGAGCCACCCCAATATATCCGGGCATTAACTTCTCGCTTCTTCTAAATACGTATAAATTATCACACCGTTATGTTGAGCATTCCCCCGAAAATGTTTAAAGTCGTCCCTTTTTACAAGAACCTCACGAAAAGCTAAAAATTCTTCCTTTGTTATCCTGAATTCATCCATTTCCCGATTTGCCAGTTTATCGAGTACATCTTTTGCTTCTTCAGCATTCATAATATTATCCTCCTTAATTATCAAATGTTCTATCCATATTCATACAGGAGAAATTCCGTTTTCATTTTATCATAAACATGCCGCTTAATATAAATCGGAATTTTTTAAGGCCCTCTTGCTACATTATTCTTTACGAATGCTTTAAAATAGTGCAAACTGTATAGTAAAATATCATAATGTAAAATGTTTGGCATTTTTTGTACATAGGATTACATACTGGTATGCATAACTGCGCTCTCAAGATATACCAAATTATGCCACATCATTACAACTGCTCCATACAAGAATTGCACCTCCTTTAACAGTTTAGCTTACTGTACCGACAGAAGAGAATCTAATCTCTTACTTGCACTCCCCACGTCAATATCTAAACGGCAAGATGTTCGAATAATCCAATTACTCCATAGTTTGATCATTGGAAACGAAATGGGAAAGGATGATAACCATGAAGAAAGCGGAAGTTGGAAATATCATTGAATTTAGAGAAGGCTTAAAAGGAATCGTCGAGAAAGTGAACGAGAACTCAGTAATCGTGGACGTCACGTATATGGAAAATTATCGTGATTTGGAACTTGAACAGAAGACCGTCGTCAACCATAAAAATTATAAAATCATAGGATAAGTCAATGTAAACAAACGGGATGGTTTCTTAATGACCATTCCGTTTTCACTTTTTAGAAGCATGCCAATTCATTCTCCTGCTTTTTTGTAACAATATTCACTCCATACCGTCTATTTCATTAAAGGTCCTGCATTTGTGATTGCGGGGATATCTATTATATGAATTTTTATTTCTATCAGAGAGATGAGGGAAAAGAAATGACTAGTTGGGCACGTTCTATTGGCTGTGCCGCATTCGCCGCTTTGCTGACTGGCTGCGGTATGACCACAGACAAAAATGCAGATGGGCCACAGGGAGATTCAGTAAACGAGGAGAACGAAAGCAATTCTTCTCAAGGTGGCCATGACGGAAACAACAACAAAGTAAGACTGATGGAGCAAAACCTGCAATATACAAGTAATGGGAAAGCAATAGAAAAAACAGCGTTCTTAAAAAGAAGTGATAATCAACCGTTCAGCCTCTATGTTTTGCAACAATTTAAATTAAGTGCCGAAGAACCTGGAAAGGATATTATTTTCCTGACTGAAGATGACTCCATTTATATGAGAATCGAATTGTTGACAGCGGATGTCAATTGGGATGAGGTGGAAGAAAATGTTCATACCCAGCTGAAAAGCCATTCAAAAACGATTAGGGATCCGGCACTTGATATAGAGAACGGCGCGGGATTTGAAGTCGAAAGTGGGGATGATGTGATCACTTCCATATTGCTCAAGGATGAGAAAGCACCCGTCCGCTTAACTATTTTCACGAAAAAAGATATGGATTTCCGGGATGCTTTTCTAGAAATGGCTAAGACGCTTATGAAAGGATGAACCCCCATTTCCCCTGGGACGGAGGGCAAATATCTTGCCCCCGTACTTCATTACTTCTTTCCTGCCTTGCTTTTCCAGACCAGAATTAAAAAAAGCAGGCTTATGTATCCAAAAATCGGATAAATGTATCCTAATAACCTTCCATATCCGAATTCACTAATGATCAAAGCTATAAAAAAAATCACAGCTATGATTAGCATGCTTGGCAATTTGATATAATTGCTGATTTGCCTTTGTAATCCATATATGTTTCCGATGACCGAAGTGAATATCTCCCCGTAGATCACCAAAATGAACATCCAATATAATTGACCGGCTGCCGTTCTCATAATAACTGCCGAAGGAATTTCATAACTATTCACGTCAGGAAGTGTCATAAGTGAAAAATGCCCAGATAATAAAATGATGGTTAGGAATATCCCCCCAAGGATTGCTCCATGTTTAATGACCTTCTCATCCCGGACTTCATAAGCCACCGGAACCAGCACAGCCTGTGCCAAAGCAAGATTAAAGGCTGTATAGGCAAATGGTGACAAAATCACTTTCAAGGTAATCACTTCATCGGGAACTTTAGTAAGGGTCTTGAAGAAATCCCCATTTCCCAAAGTCGAGAAAAAAAGGATCAAACTAAAACAGATCATGATTGGTACTACAAAAGAGTTTACAGTGAATACACCGCGCATACCCATCATCAAGACCAAGGATGCCAGGATGATCGTAGACCAGCTTCCTATACTTTTCGGCACGCCAAGTTGTTCCTCGAAAACGGCGCCTGAACCGGAAATCATGACAGCCGTCACCCCTAGCAGCATGATAAGGAAAAAGATATTGATGATTCCTGCTATTTTCTTTCCAAAAAGAAATTCATTGAATTCCTCATAAGAAGATGCTCTGATTCTTGCGGAAATGAGCATGATTTTCGTTCCAGTAAAAATGAAAATATAACCTGCTATTAAAATACCAATAAAGCCATAAAAGCCATAACGGGTAAAAAACTCAACAATCTCTTTTCCAGTTGCAAAACCTGCACCGACGACTGTGCCTACATATACCGCTGCAATCTGAAAAATCCCTGACCACCTTGACAGCATACTCTCCCCTCCTCCCTACATTTATATGTAAGGAAGGGACATTTAAGACAAGCCAAGCAATATTCCTTATGTCAGCTGTTTTTTACCATGACTTAAAGGCATTAAAGAAAAAGTTCTCTCCATCATTGCACCCTATTCACCTCTTATGCATTTCCCTAAGACTAAAAGCAGTTGATTTGTATGTGCCCTGCCTAACTTCCTGAATGTGATGAAAGATTAAAAACGCTTAAGGAGTAATTCTCAAGCGTTTTTTTTAAAGCATTCAATTTATTACCGTATCATATAAAATCTCATCTTTTATAATGCTTTATCATCGACAGTTGAAAGCCATTCGTCTATCACCTTCACAACGGACTGAACAGTACCTTCAACAAATGGGGATTTCAAATTCGCAGATTCAATGAGACCAAGGAAAGATTTGCTGCCTCCAAGTTGGCACAGGTTCAAATAATCCCTCCAAGCCGTTTCATCTTTTTCAGCCGACCTTTTCCAAAACTGGAAAGCGCAAATTTGAGCCAATGTATAGTCGATATAATAAAAAGGTGCCTGATAAATGTGGCTTTGCCGCTGCCAATACCCACCATTCTCCAAGAATTCATTCCCTTCATAATCACGATGCGGCAAATATTCCATCTCGATCTTACGCCAAGCCTGCTTTCTTTCAATTGGGGAGGCATCAGGATTCTCATAGACAAAATGCTGAAATTCATCAACGGCTACCCCATACGGGAGAAATGTAAGTGCACCACTTAAATGGGAAAACTTATACTTTTCCGTATCTTCCTTAAAAAATAGCTCCATCCATGGCCAGGTTAGAAATTCCATACTCATCGAATGGATTTCACACGCTTCATAGGTAGGCCAATAATACTCTGGAATGTCAAGATTACGGCTGCGATACACTTGGAATGCATGGCCTGCCTCATGTGTTAAAACATCTATGTCCCCCGAAGTCCCGTTGAAATTTGAAAAGATGAATGGAGCTTTATAGTCTTCTATAAAAGTACAGTAGCCCCCGCTTTCTTTTCCTTTCTTCGCCACAAGGTCCATCAGGTCATTATCGATCATAAAGTTGAAAAACTCATTCGTTTCAGGTGAAAGCTCTTGGTACATCTTTTTCCCATTTTCGATGATCCACTGAGCATCGCCTTTTGGAACGGCATTACCCGTTCTGAAATGAAAATTCTCGTCATAATAGTTCAAATTCTCCAAGCCAAGCCGTTCACGCTGACGGCCCTTCAGTCGAGTTACAAGCGGTACCACTTCTTCTTTCACCTGCTTGCGGAAAGCAGCAGCCATTTCAGCATTATAATCAGTCCTTGTCATTCGATAATACCCAAGCTCCACGAAGTTTTCATAACCTAGCGCTATCGAAATCCCATGCCTCACCTTGACAAGTTCATCGAATATACGATCCAAATCCTCCTGCTTTTCTTCAAAGAAACCGTAATATGCTTTACTTGCATTTTTCCTTAACTCACGGTCCGCCGACTCCATAAAAGGCTGAAGCTGCGCAAGTGTTAGCTCTTTTCCATCAAAGTGAATTTTTGCAGAGGCAATTAATTGCGAATATTCACTTGACAATTTATTTTCTTTTTGCAGTTGCGGTATGATTTCGGGCGAAAATGTTTTAAGCTGTGCCTCTGCCAAGTCAAATAGTTGATTTCCCCATTTCCCCTCAAGCTCCTGACGATATTTCGAGCGGACGAGTTCTTTGTAAAATTTTGATGTTAACTCTTCCATTTCAGGGGAGAATTCATCTAAATAATCATTCTCCGCTTTATAAAATTCATCATTGGTATCAATGGAATGTCGAATATAGACCAAATTAAACATCGTACCCACATAATTTCGAATTTCACTTATTTCTTCCATGGATTTTATTTGTGCAGCAGCATTTTCAGCGTCCGTAAACTTTTCCAAGGCCTTCATGAACCGGGTTTTAATCTCATCCATTTCAGGACGTCTATACTCATACTCATTAAATTTCATATATACACTCCTTTTCAGATATAACAAGATTTTTTTTTGACTGTAAAATCCGGATTAACGTCAAGACACATTCTTCATTATCGCGGTTATCGTAATATAATTTAATTCGCCACAGTGTTAGTAAAAACCTTCATGTCCTTTGAACAAATTAAGGTTGTACCAGCATTGCACAACATCCAATTAGACATAAAAAACCAGCACCTGCAGTAAAATCGGGGTGCTGGTTCTTAAGCTAATTTTGAGCTGAATATCCAATCTTCTTAAGTAATTCTATCACGGTGGCCTTTTCATCTTGAGTAAGTACACTCATGATATCATCGATTCTTTTTTCATGCTCAGGAAATACTCCTTCAATAAAGGCCTTTCCTTTATCCGTTATTTTTGCAAAGGTTACACGGCGATCCTCTTTACATGCTATTCTCTGTAGATATTCCTTCTGTTCAAGTTTATCCACGACATAGGTAATGCTGCCGCTCGCTAGCAGGATTTTTCCGCCTATTTGCTGAAGAGGCTGATCGCCTTTATGATAAAGTAATTCCAGTACGGCAAACTCAGTTGGATTCAAACCTTCTTCGGCTATATGTTTATTCACCACATCATTAATTGATCGATGAGCTCTAGACATCACAATAAACAGTTTCAAAGACTGTTGGATGTTATTATTCTCCATAACTTCACAACCTTAAAGTTTTTAATTAAAATATCTTGAATTAAAAGTTATTATATGGCATTATGACTTTTTTGTCAATCTGCTCTGTTAGTATGCACTATTGTTTAATCACTCAGTTTGATATACTTGAAAAAAAAGTTAAAGTAGTGACGAACATGAAAACAAGGCATAAATTCACCACATATCTACTTATTGTTATTCTACCATTAATTATTCTATCCATCATTTATTGGATGTATTTAGAACGTTCCATTCAAAAAGAAAGACGGGAACAAGCTGTATGGGCGGGAACGGTTTATCAAGAATACATAGATCAAGTTATCAGTGAAACAAAGGAAAACCTTGAGCTGCTTAGCCTTAGCAGTTCTGTTCTTTATATGGATGATAAAAAAACCGAACACCTTATGAAATGGATCAAAGATACAGATTCCAGGTATGCCGGAGTATATTGGCTAAATCAGGATGGCGTTTCCATCTCGGGGACGAATAAACATTTCAATAATTACCATTTAATTGAACAGGATGATATAAAGCGTGCAGTAAAAACTCAAAAAGCCGTTGTTGTAGGAACCCAGGAGCTGTATGACCCGGATTTCAATTATTTTTCCATTTTTGCTCCCATTCTGGATCATGAGAAAAAGGCGCAAGGGTTTTTATTGGCACATATTAGGCTGGATCATATGGAAAAAATATTAAAAATGCTCAGCCCTGGTCATACCTTTAGATTGGAAACAAGCGATAAAACCCGAATTTTAGATATAAATGCCGAAGAATTTACTGAACATCCAACATGGGTGGATGTTCCTTTAACCGAAGTGGACTGGAAACTGTCCGTGAAGATACCTGACAAGATTAACACAAATAACATGAATGTCTTTTTAATGCTTGTCTTTTTCACCTTCTTCTTTACTCACATAATCTATACCGTCGTGGAGGAACTGATCGTACGCAGAAATACGAAAAACCAAAAGTTATTAAACGATAAACAAAAAATAGATTTTGTCGGCACATTGGCTGCTAGTACTGCACATGAAATAAAAAACCCACTAACGGGCATAAAGGGACTGGTACAGTTACTGGTTGAAAAACATCCTGAAGAACAAGATCAGTTTTATTACTCTGTCATCATGAAGGAAATTGAACGGATCAATAGTATCGTCAGCGAGTTTTTGATTTTAGGGAAACCCATGGTCCAGACCTTATCCTTATATGATATTCGCAGTATCATTGCCGAATTGAGACCAATAATAGAATCAGAAGCACGTCACTTCAATATTGAAGTGGAATGGAATATCGTAAAGGAACCGATCCTGGTTCATTGTACAAAGGACCAACTCAAACAGGTCATTCTTAACATTGCCAAAAACGGATTCGAGGCCATGGAAGTTGGAAAAAAGTTAAGGATACGAATCCACCATGAAAATGAACGGGCTAAAATCATAATCATCGACACCGGGCAAGGACTGAATGAACAAGATATCGGTAAAGTGTTCGAACCATTCTATACATCGAAAAAGGAAGGAACCGGATTAGGACTTTTTGTGTGTAAACGAATAATTGAATCTTTTAACGGAACCATCGAGCTTACAAGTAAACCTCTCAACGGTACAACCGTGACAATCAGCCTACCACTAATTAATGACCATCCTTAGTAATGCATTGAGGAGTTTCATTTATAAATGAAGCTAGGACTAACGATTCCGATTTTTTTAAAGGTGTCATGCATACGTACCTTATCGAATCTATTTTAATTATGGAATGGGTAAAATTCTTAATCAGGAAGAAGGAAATATACATATGGGACGCATCGCTGCCATTAAAGCAAAACCCCAAAAACAAGATATGACTCTGAAAATCATGATCATCATAGGCATATGCCATTTAATGAATGATTCTCTTCAAGCCGTTGTACCGGCCATGTTCCCAATCCTCGAGAAATCAATGTCTCTAACGTATACTCAGCTGGGGATGATTGCATTCTGCCTGAATATCGTCTCATCCCTTCTTCAACCCGCAGTTGGGTTCTATACTGATAAAAAGCCCCTTCCTTATGCATTGCCCATTGGATTGACCAGTACATTAATTGGGGTCATCATTCTTGCAATTGCCCCAAACTATACCATAATCCTTGGTGCAGTCATCTTGATGGGCTTTGGATCAGCCATTTTCCATCCGGAAGGCTCTAGGGTTGCCTACATGGCAGGCGGCCCCAAAAGAGGCCTGGCACAATCAATTTATCAGGTAGGCGGGAATAGCGGGCAGGCCCTTGCCCCACTCATCACAGCCATCGTGCTTGTTCCATTTGGTCAAAAAGGTGCACTCTGGTTTGGCCTAGTTGCCTTAACGGCCGTTATCCTATTGCTGTATATTGCCAAGTGGTATTCTCAAAAATTAGTTCATTTCCAGCCTAAAAAGGTTGCGGCAAAAGTAATCAATAAAGAGCGGTCCCATAAAGTGGCCAAAGCCTTGGTATTAATTTTATTCATTATATTTGCCCGTTCCTGGTATGTATCATGCATGACGAACTTTTATAGTTTTTATTTAATCGAGCAGCATTCATTTACGATAAAATCCGCTCAGATTTTCCTATTTGCCTTTTTAGCCGCTGGAGCTGTAGGTACGTTTTTCGGTGGCCCGCTTGCGGATAGATACGGTCGCAAAAATGTGATTCTCTTTTCGTTCGCTGCCAGTATGCCATTAACCGCACTTTTACCATTCGTACCACCTACAGCCGCTTTTATCCTATTATTGATGGCAGGCTTCATTATAATGAGCAGTTTTTCTGTCACAGTAATATACGCACAGGAATTGGTCCCGGGAAAAGTCGGAACAATGGCCGGCTTGACTGTAGGGTTAGCCTTTGGAATGGGAGCCATTGGATCCGTTTCACTGGGTGCCATTGCTGATATAATCGGGATCGAATCCATGATTAAGCTAGTGGGATTCCTGCCATTGCTGGGGATCATCAGCGTATTGCTGCCGACTGATCTAACATTGAAAAAATGGTATGCAGAAGAATGATACAGATCATTCATGCATGACTGCAAAATGGGTGTTTCCTGGAACATATTTTTTTACCATCCCATACAATGAAGTATTGTTTAAGTTGATAAAGTTGATATGGACCATACAAAGGAGAAATTCATGAGTGGAGTTCTATTAGGCAGCATCCTATCTGCCATGTCTACAGGGTTCGGTGCGTTACCGATCTTGTTCATTCAAGATTCAATCACACATCGATTCAGAGACACGCTTCTGGCATTTACCGCTGGTATTATGATGGCTGCTTCGTTATTGAGCCTGATCCCGGAGTCTATAGCCACCGGAGGGTATATACAGCTTGTCATTGGGGTTTTTCTCGGCGTAATGACATTGACGATCATGGAGAAAAACATTCCGCATATCGATCTCAGCCATACGAAAAGTGGTATTCAGTTTGATGAAAAGGCTTTGCTTATCATCACTGCCATTACACTGCATAATATTCCTGAGGGCCTTTCTGTTGGTGTCAGTTACGCCTCTGATTCAGCTGATACAGGTAACTTGATCGCCTTTGCCATCGGCCTGCAAAATGCTCCGGAAGGTTTACTAGTCGCTTTGTTTTTAATTAATCAAAAAATCGGTAAATTCACTGCATTCCTGATAGCAACCTTAACTGGTACCATCGAAATAATTACGGGCTTATTGGGTTATTATTTAACCTCTTACATTGGGTTCCTGGTTCCTTACGGCCTAGCTTTCGCCGCCGGAGCCATGCTTTTCATCGTTTATAAGGAGTTGATTCCTGAAAGCCATGGGGATGGTAATGAACGCACCTCAACCTATTCCTTCATTGTTGGTCTTTTGTTCATGGTAATATTATTGGAAATTTTGTGATTTCCGGACCTGACAATGGCTGGCTCCATTATTTGGGTCAGCCTTTAGTTTTTATTTATCAGTGTTATCCACTCAGTTAAGTTCGACTTCTAAACTACTCCCGATGTTAGAAAGGACACCTTCTGGTGGCCTCCCCTCAATGTATGCCTCATACCCATAGGAATTTCAAAAGAAAATGATTGTCCTTTATATGAGTCTTTCTTGACATTATTTATGAAATGTTTGTAAAGTTCATTTCCATCAGAAAACGGTCACCTGATCATTAGCCCTAAAGGTGATTATCTCCAATACCGCCAATTTAAGAAGACATGGTGCATTCTCAGTTCCATTTAAATTGTAATATCATCATTAAAGGGCTTCTGTACAATAACAACCATTTCTTCGCGCTTATTTCTCACTTCCACTGACGAATGATGTTGAAGGATCAAATACTCATTTATAAGTTTATCAAGTTGCTCGCTTTGGCGAAGGGTAAACTCATGGCCTATTCCATACATTTTTGCCAGCTCCATCATTTCCCAACGCTTCATTTGAATCTCAGAACAAATTTCCGTTACACACCTAGAATTCATAACTGCATTCACTACTCCTGCCCTTTTAAAGTTACATCATAATAAAGAAGTATTACAAAATATGCCTTATATGTAAATAGATTCGCAAAAAAAGACAAAACTTCTTAAATTGCGATAAAGCTTGACCCTCCAGCAGACAGGATATGACGGAAATATCTAACCCATATTCCTCTTATAATGATTAGGAGGATTTGATATGAAGCCAGCTCCGAACCTCGATTCGAAAGTTCTCCCATTTGATTTTTCACTGTTCGTTTCCTCTTAAATAATTCAGCAGTTTAACTCAATATCAAACCGGACAAATTTATCAAAAATGATAGTCCCTTTAATGTGAGCCCAATATTTTTTGGACAGGTACAACCTCAGTCGTGATTCCAAGATAATAATGATGGAAAACGGAAACTAAAAAAAGGAATCCATTGAATAAGGACCCCCATATACTATTAGGATTTTCCATACTTTTCTGGTTACTGGGCAAAGGTCTAGAACATTTCCACCTCTCACTCGAATGGCAAATATATATGAAAGCTCGTCCCTATATCTACTTCGCTTTCCACTTCTATAAAGCCCTTGTGCTCTTCAACGATTTTATAGCTGACCATTAGCCCCAGCCCAGTTCCCCTATCTTTCGTCGTATAAAAAGGTTCACCTAATTTTTTTAGCTTTTCCGTTGAGATCCCCATGCCTTGATCGGTAATAGAAATACAAATATATTTCTCTGAATATCGGGTTGTTTTAATTCGTACAGATCCGCCATCCGGCATGACTTCCAATGCATTTTTGATTATGTTAATGAACACTTGCTTTAACTGGTTCGCTTCACATAAAACCTTAAACTCATCTTCTTCGAAATCTGTCTCGAATTGAATATTTTCCAACAATGCCTGAGCGGCCAGTAATTCTAGCGTCTCTCTCAAAATGGTATGGACATCCTGTTTAAAAACTTTTAGCGCCTGTGGCTTTGCCAGTACCAAAAATTCCGTGATAATGGTTTCGATTCGCTTAATTTCAGATGTAATCACATGAAAATATGTGGAGAAATCTCCCTTAACACCATCCTCAAGCAACTGGATAAACCCTTTTAAAGCAGTCATTGGATTCCTGATTTCATGGGCAATCCCTGCAGCCAATTCACCAACGACATTCAAAGTATCTGATTTCCGGATCTGTTCCTGCATTTCGAGATTTTTACTCACATCACGGAAAATACTTAGATTCAAGTTCGAATATAAATTCTTTCTCGTTAAAAATTCAATATGCTTAATTGTTCCGTCTTCGAATGTTATCGGAATGATGGATGAGTAGACCTCATGCTTGTAAACATTATCAATATGTGCGTTCAAGGCAGGAACATTTCCAGGGATTTTCTCGATGAATCCCTTTACAGATAAAGAAAGCAGTTTACGCTTCGATATTTCCAATATTTCCTGACCCGCTTCATTAATATCCGTGAACCCTTCATGGTTCCATAAAATCAAGCCGTCTAATGTCCCCTCAAAAATCTTCCTGAATTTCTTCTCACTATCCCTTAATTCCTTCTCAATCAGCCAGCGTTCACTGACATTTCGAAATATCGTTACGTTATACCCATCACCTTCATGTTTTTTGGCAGTCAATTCAAGTAATTTTATTTGGTGATTCGGCATTTTATAAATCAGTTCCCCCCTCACTTGGGTGTCCCTTTCAAACGTTTCCATTATCTGCTCAAAATGATGTTTGTTGCTGTATACGTATTTCCAGATATAACTGCCTATCAATTCCTCTCTGCTTGATTCAAATATTTTACATGCTGATTGATTGACTCGAAAAATGATTCCGTCATCATTCCAGAATATGATTGCATCCATGGACTGGTCGAATAATTCCGCAAAAATCCGTTCGCTCGTCTCTAACTTCTTTTCTATTAAATTTGATTCTGTAATTCTTCGAAGCACCGACATGTATAATTCATTTCCTACCGCTGAGCTGATAGAAAAAGCAAAATGATGCCGCTCAACCCCGATCATTATCTCCACCTCTCCTTTGAAGTTCGACTCAACAAATGCTCTTTTTATGCTCTCGTCCCAATATGCCTTATAATCAGGGGAAATGAGGTCCCTCATATTCTTGCCGACAATCTCTTTTTTCGGGATGCCCATGACATGGATAAAAGCATGGTTCACTTCCATGATTATTCCTGAACCATCGAATAGGACGATGCTTTCTACGGCCGTATCAAAAAGGTCCAAAAACATCTGCCTTGACATTCTTGTTTCCCGGGATGATGAAAGATCCAATGTCACATCCCCTAAACGATAAAATTGCTGTCCTTCGGAAGGAGCCCCTATTGGTATAAACTCTATATGCTTTAGGGCACCGGTATGGAGCTGGATCATCTGTCTTTCACTTTCACTCGGCTTTTTTGGAGTACCGGACTCTTCCTGATCATTTAAAGGGCTAACCTCGAGAAAATCAGTTATCTTCATGGACAACAGCTGATTTTTCGATGTTTCCAGCAGTGCACAAGCGGCATCATTTACATAAGTGAGCCTTAGTTCCTCATCAACCCTAATATAAGGCTCTGGCATTGAATTGAAAATGTTCAAAAACCCTTCGATCTGTTTATTCAATTTTATAATTTCCTGTTTATTTTCCGTTTCATTCCCATAACCGATATTCATATTGACACCCCTTTTCAAAACCCATACTTATCAAACTTTATTCGACACCCATCTGGATTTTCCTCGGTATTATCGAAAATCCGTGCATTCATCGAAAACCTAAATTATCCTTTATGTCAAATAATAGTATGTTGAATCACTTAAAACTTAGCGTTAAGGTTAATTTAATATTATTTTTATAAATTTTATAAATATTGATTTAGATCAATGTATTTAGGGTATAAGAAATAACAATGCTCTCTAGCTACCTTAAAAATTTTAGGAGGCAACTATGAAACAACGTGATTTTTTCTTTGATAACGCCAAATTCATTCTCATGGCTTTTGTCGTCTTTGGACATTTGCTGAATACGTATATACATGATAGTGAAACGATTTACGCTTTATATAAAACCATTTATTCCTTTCACATGCCGGCCTTTATTCTAGTTTCAGGTTTTTTTGCGAAAGGTTTTTATCAAAAAGGGTATTTAGCCAAAATTACAAAAAAACTAATTTTACCCTACATCATTTTCCAATTGATATATACCGTTTACTATTATTTTTTATATGAACGTTCTGCAATCACTGTTGACTTGCTTGATCCCCAATGGTCGCTTTGGTTCTTGATCAGTTTATTCTGCTGGAACATCATGCTGCTTGGTTTTTCAAAGCTAAAGCCATCAGTAGGCATAGGTTTATCCATTTTAATCGCTTTATTGATTGGGTATATTGACAATGTCTCCAATTACCTTAGTCTCTCGAGGACATTCGTTTTTTTCCCGATGTTTTTGATCGGATACCATTTAAGCAAGGAACACTTAAAGAAACTGTTCACACCCAAGGTTCGTTTGGCTTCACTTAGTGTCATGTTAGTAATTTTTATCGGTTTTTATTTAAATGCCGATGTCAATTATAAATGGCTCCTCGGTTCGAAACCATATACCGAGCTTGAAGATGCGACAATCATATCCATGTTTAAACGCCTGGGATTTTATGGATTGAGCGTAATTTCAGTGTTCAGCTTCCTTTCATTCATCCCACGCGGACAATATTTCTTTACGAATTGGGGTAAACAAACCCTTTATGTATATCTGCTGCACGGATTCTTCATCCGCTTCTTCCGTGAAAGCACTATACATGACTACTTCAGCAATACAGAGAGCTTTATCATGCTTGCCGGTCTATCCTTCTTGATTACCGTGTTATTATCAAGCGAAATGATTGCCACAATGGCACAGCCGATCATCGAATTGAAGGCGACCAAAACAAAACGATTCATGACTAAAACGAAAGAATATATAAAACAAGCATTTTAAATAAAACGGATAAAGCATTTTCTGCTTTATCCGTTTTTTTCAAAAAGTAATTCCAGTTCGGCTTTAAAGCTGAAAGATTTCCGTTCATTCAATAACTCATTTTTCAAATGGAGCGCACTATGGTAAAATTACTCGTTAGTGCTTGTTGGCTTAAAAAGATATGTACACGAAAGGAGCCAGGCGTTTCTTTTACGCCCTTTAACATGAATATAATAATCAGTACTCTTAATGCAAAATATATCCATACATCGCTATCCATCCGCTATTTAAAGGCTTATGCCCAGCCAGATTATAATGTACATCTAGCAGAATATACGATAAAAGATCCGATTATGAACATAGTTGGTGACCTTCATTCCAAAAAACCAGATGTCATAGGATTCAGCTGCTATATTTGGAACATCGAGGAAACAATGAAAGTAGTAGCCATGCTGAAGAAAATCAATCCAGAATTGGTCATCATTCTCGGAGGACCTGAAGTCACATATGATGTTGGAGAATGGCTTGATCAGATTCCCGGGGCTGATTTTATCGTAATTGGCGAAGGTGAGGTCACCTTCAAGTCCCTTTTATCTGAAATTGAAGGTTCGAATGACTATAAGAAGGTCGGAGGCATTGCGTATCGACTGGATGGAAAAAAAATCATCCAGCCTCAAAACGGCAAGGTTGATTTGAAATCGCTCCCTTCTCCTTATCGTTTGGAGGAAGACCGTGGCGATTTATCTAAACGTGTCACCTATATCGAAACTAGCCGAGGATGCCCGTTCAGCTGCCAATTTTGCCTGTCATCGATTGAAGTGGGTGTCAGATATTTTGATCGTGAAAAGATTAAAGAAGATATCAGGTACCTTATGGCTAATGGTGCAAAGACCATTAAGTTCGTTGACCGAACCTTCAATATCAGCCGAAGCTATGCCATGGAAATGTTTCAATTCTTAATCGATGAGCATCTTCCCGGTGTGGTTTTCCAGTTCGAAATCACTGCGGACATCATGCGTCCGGAAGTTATCCAGTTCTTGAACGATAATGCCCCTGCAGGATTGTTCCGCTTTGAAATAGGGGTACAATCGACGAATGACCATACAAATGATCTAGTTATGAGAAGGCAGAATTTCGAAAAACTGACCAGGACCGTAACTATGGTAAAAGATGGGCAGAAAATTGATCAGCATTTAGACCTGATTGCCGGTTTACCTGAAGAAGATTATCATTCTTTCAAAAAGACTTTCAATGATGTTTTTGAGCTGAGACCCGAAGAGATGCAGCTTGGCTTCTTAAAGATGCTCCGTGGTACGGGTTTACGGATACGTGCCAATGAACACCAATATATTTACAGTGATCATGCTCCTTATGAAATCCTGGGAAATAATGTTTTAAGCTTCGATGACATTGTCCGCATTAAACAAGTTGAAGACGTCCTTGAAAAATACTGGAACGATCATAGAATGGATCACACCACGGAATACCTTGTCAAAACGGTATTTCAATCACCATTCGACTTTTTTCAGGATTTCGGTACCTTTTGGGATGAACAAGGCTGGTCACGAATCGGACACCAGCTTGAAGACTTGTTCAGACGCTTACAGCAGTTTTTGGCTTCCCGGGAATCTGCTGAACTGAATAACATTATCGGACTCATGAAATTGGATTATTTCATGAACCAAAAATACAAACCACGTAAACCTTGGTGGGAAGCTTCCCTGGATAAAAATGGACGGAAAGTGATATATGAAGATATTCTGAATAAACCTGAACAGCTTGGTTCGTCTTTCACAGCCTTGGCACTTAATGAAAAAGAAATACACAAACACACCTTGCTCGAGGCAATACCCTTTGATTTGGAAACGTATTTAGCAGAGGGTACAATCGTCGAGAAACCATCGATCATGCTTGCCTATTTTGATCCGAGTGGAAAGGGATCAAACATTTTCCCGCTCCCAAAATCTAGAAATGCCATTTTTTAAAGATTAAGGGCGGACCCAAAATGGGTCCGTCCTTATTTATTTATTTATTATCACGTTTTTTATTTTCTTTTGCTAATATTTCATAAATTTTGGTTGCGTTCATATCGCCACTGAATTCGATTCCAAATTCAGTTCGTACATGTTCCCCCACCTTTTCCTGGGAGTTCCGTTTTTCTTTTTCCATTAACTTCTTCCTTTTCTGCCTTGCTTTGAATTGCGGTTGGCACCTTTTATTGGGTTTTCCTCTAATGCGAACTCATTGGAAAACTCATTTTCGGCTTGGTTTCTTTTTGGCGTTTTACTTGCTTTGACAGCACCATCTACATTAGCTTTCCGTTTCATTTTCATCCACCCTTTTTAATATAGTTTACGTTTTAGAATGGGGTAAAACTGCCGAAAATTATTCAGGGATATTATAGGGACAGACGAGAAAAAATAACCGTAAAACGGAAAGGGAGATTCTAGATGAAAAAGAAATTGGATTCACCAATTATCGATGATACACAACCCCACCAAATTAACGCACCAAGCTATAAAGGGACCGGCATAAAACCACGAGCTCCATTTGTCAATGATTATGGAGTCGTCATTGGTGACAGTAAATATGCATCTGAAAACTCACCACTCGAAAATTGGAGCGAAGATACAGACCCGGAAATCATGGCTGGAGACGACTGGATACACCCCACCAATGATATAGGCTGGAATTCAACTGAAAACCGTGAACTGTTAGAGGCTAAAAGAACGCCGCAGCCTCCTTTTATGCATCCTGATAAAGATGTTAGCATTGATACGGATTGAGTGGTTCTGGAAGGGTCAATGGTACAAGTGAAATCCTTAATAACAACCAAGGGGTGTATAGCTCATTCGGTATATACCCCTTATTCTCATTTAACTTGTAAAATCCACTTTCCTTTAGTTAGACGGGCGTTCATTTCTGCATGGTCATCTGCCGCCTTTTCAATCGGATAAATGACGCCGATCGCAAGCTTAAGCTTTCCAGAAGCCCGGTAAGAAAAAAGACTTCAATGCCAGGCAACAGCATATCTGGGTGTTTAATGATCCAATTTTTCTTGGGCTATATTCAACGCGTTTTCCTGAACATCCTGAAGAATCGTTTCGTAACCTCCAAATGCAGCAAGCATCGCAATTTGATGCCCCATCTGCCCAGCCCCAATTACGGTTATTGATTGAATTTGCTTGCTGGTCATGCCCTTCTACTAATTGGTCAGTATGTAGCCTGGTCAAGCTTTAATGCCCTGTAGAATCATCCCCATAAAAATGTCTGCTACTTCCTGTTCGGTTTTTTCAACTTCAGAGTCGAACCAATGATAGCTCCAATTGGCCACACCCAAAATAGCAAAAGAGATGATGGATGCATCAAGGTTGGAACGTAGTTCTCCGCTCTCGATGCCTTCCACCAGCACCTGTTTGATTTTATTACGGAACTCATCCCGCTTAGGAAGGATTTGTGCAAGTTTTTCGTCACTTAGATTTTTCATTTCACGGAAAAAGACCGTGGCGCTTGATTTTTTTGTTTTGATGCTTTTTAAAAGCATATATACCATAACGAAAAGCTTTTCCTTACAGTTTTTCCTAGTATCCGAAATGATGATTTCCTGCTCACTAAGCAACTCGTCTATATAAGCAATATGAATATCCATAAGCAACTGCTCTTTGCTCTTAAAGTAATAATAAAATGTTCCCTTTGTCACTCCAACCGATTCGACGATATCAGAAATCGAAGTTTCACTAAAGCCCTTCTTTTCGAATAAGCGCATGCTATGTTCTGTCATTTTTTCTTTCATGTAAGCATCCTCGCAATCTGTAAAAATTCAGCTGAATTGATATCATACGCTCCGTACTATCAAAGCCTTCTTATTTCTTGGAAATTACCTCCCTTAAAGCACGCCTTAAAATCTTTCCGACATTTGTTTTTGGTAACTCCTCACGAAATTCAACGAATAGCGGAACTTTATAAGCCGATAGGTTTGCACGGCAGTACTCGATGATTTCCCGTTCACTTGCCATTTATTATTTTTAAGTACAAGCACCGCTTTTACCGACTCCCCTCGGTAAGCATCTGGAACTCCAAAGACAACCGCTTCCTGGACAGCAGGATGTTCATAGAGGACTTCCTCGACATCACGCGGGTAGATATTATACCCACTTGCAATGATCAAATCTTTTTTCCTGTCAACAATATAGAGATACCCTTCTTCATCAACTTTGGCGATATCACCCGTATAAAGCCAACCATCCCTAAGAGTCACCGCCGTTTCCTCTGGCATATTCCAGTAACCCTTCATCACTTGAGGTCCTTTGATGACCAATCCCCCCATTTCGCCTGGGGCCACTTCTAAAGTCCCGTCTCCTAGATCCATCACTTTATATTCTGTCGAAGGGATTCCGATCCCGACACTCCCATGCTTCCTTTCAGCAAATACCGGGTTGCAATGCGTAGTTGGCGAAGCTTCCGTAAGACCATAGCCTTCATGATCCTTCCTACAGTCTGGCTCATGATAAAAGTTCCGGTTACATTGACATTCATCACCTTCTGCCAGGCTTCAAGGGGCATGTCGACGGCCAGAGCCCCCAAGGATGCCCCGCTATTATTCACTAAAATGTCAATGGCACCGAATTCCCGGTAAGTCTCGTTAACCACTTCCTGTACATCTGACGGATTTGTGATATCACACTTGAAGGACTGCGCCCTGCCTCCAAGTTTTTCAATTTGCGAAGCAACTTCATCGCATGCTTCCTTTTTCCTTGAACAAAGCACGACATTCACCCCTGCTTCGACAAATCCAGTCGATCGGCGTCTTTCCAGTTAGATTGAATAGGCCGGTACCTTTCATACTTTCACCTCATGCTTTTGTTGGTATTTTCGAGGTTTTTATTTTAGCTACTTGTGAACGGCGCACTTCATCAGGACCATCAGCAAGCCTCAATGTCCGTGCATTTGCCCAATGTGCAGCAAACGGTAAATCGTTGAAATCCCTGCAACTCCAAACCCTTGAATTGCCCTGTCCAGCACTTTTAATGCCCTAGTTGGTGCCACCACTTTTTTCATGGCTATCTCCCGCCTTCTCTCCCTTGTTCCCGACAGTTTCCATCACATACAGCTTTTAAAGTAATAAGCTTTGCTTGTTCGAATTCAATCCGTGAATCGGCAACCCATTCCATGATCACACCTTGCCTCGCCAAAGGTTTACCAAACGAAACGGAATTGAATACACTTACATAATTCTTCAAGTGCTCTTTCAGCAGCACCGATCAGACTCATGCGGTGGTGTATCCTTCCAGGCCCGAGTCTTCCTTGGGCAATCGCAAACCCTTTACCTTCTCACCATAGTATATTCGTTGCCAGGACCCTCACATTTGCAAAATTGATTTCCGCATGGCCATGCAGAGCATGATTATAACCAAACAGGGGGAGCATTTCCTCGATTTTGAAAACCGGTGTGTCCAGCTGTACAAGAATCATTGACTGTTGATCATGCTTGGACGCTTCAGGATCTGTCTTACCCATAACGATGGCAATCTTGCATCGGGGCTCTCCTGCTCCTGAAGACCACCATAACCGGCCGTTTATGACATACTCATTACCTGCCTTTTCAAGACTGCACTCTATATTGGTAGCATGGAAGACACCACTTCTGATTCTGTTAGCGAGAAGCATGAGCGTATTTCCCTGGCAAGCAATGGCTGCAGCCAGCGTTCTTTATGTTCATCGGAACCGTATCTCACCAATACTTCCATATTTCCGGTGTCCGGTGCGTTACAATTGAAGATTTCAGGTCCTATCATCGTCCTTCCCATGATTTCACAAAGCGGGGCATATTCTAGATTTGTTAAACCTGCTCCATATTTGCGATAAGGTAAAAATAAATTCCACAATTTGCTTTTGCCGTTAATTCAGATAAAAGCGGCGGTATATCACTCATCGGCTCTTCTGTGAATCTAGCTGCTTTTGATATACAGATTCATTTGGGAATACGTATTTTTCATGAATTCCGTTAACTTCTTTTCCAGATTTTGCACCTCTTGATCATGTTCAATTTGCAAATTGAATTCCTCCTTTAAAACTGACTAACCGGTTAGTATGTTATTACCGTTGGAGTACACGCAATATTCTGACTTTTATAACGATTGAATTATATATTTTCATGTCGTTCTTGTCCCGTTATCTGGACATTTTCGTTCCCGTTATAATCACTTGGTAGGACTGCGGGGAATACACAAACGATTTTCGTACCTTTTTTCAGTTCGCTTGTTATGAACACTTTTCCGCCGTGCTTTTCGATGATTCTAAAACAAACGGAAAGACCCAATCCCGTTCCTGATGTTTTTGTAGTGAAAAATGGTTCTCCTACTTTTTGAAGGGAGTTTTCCGGGATACCCTCCCCTTCATCCAAAATGCTCAAAAAAACTTCCCCATTTTTTTCGTTTACGCTCACAAAAATATCTCCGCCATTCGGCATCGATTCTATGGAATTTTTTATCATGTTTATTAATACTTGCTTGATTTGGTTTTCATCAAAGTAAATAAAAATGGGTTCTGTATCGTAATTTTTATGAATTTGAATATTGTTCAATACGGCATTTGTCTCCAACAGTGTAACGACATGGTTACAGCTTTCTTTTAAATCCTTCTCAAGAAAAACCGCCTCCGCGGGTTTCGAAAGCAGCAAAAGTTCATTCAGGACTTGCTCGATTCGATTTATTTCCGAAAAAATAATATCATAATATTCATCTTTATCAGCACCGCCATCTTTAATCAACTTTACAAACCCCATTATGGCTGTCATCGGATTCCTGACCTCATGTGCAATCCCTGCCGCAAGTTGTGCAGCCGTTGATAACTTGCTTGATGTGATTGCCAAATGTTCGTTTAGGCTAACAAGCTTTTCTTCTGCATGTTTACGTTCATTAATTTCCGATAATATGCCTACCGTCCCTATGAATTTCCCTGCGTCATCGTAAATTAGTTTAACGAATGCTTCAACCCAACTGGTACCTTTTTTCGCATTCAGTTTAATGTCCACTCGAAAATATTTATTTCCTTGATGAAAGGATTCCGCAAAGGCCTTTAATACGTCCTGATAAGAAGTCATATCCATATGTTTAGAAAAGTGAAGCCCAAGTGATTCGTTCACCGTCGCACCACTCATCGATTTCCATGCTGGGTTTAAATACAACCATTTTCCTTTATCATCCGTTTGAAAAATAACCTCATTGAAGCTATTGACCAATTTTTTGGAGTACTTGGAGAAGATGCGATAACGTCCTTCGCTATCTTGCAATATAGCTATCGTTTTCCGTTTATTATCATAGATAGCACCCAAACACCAAGCAATGGATAGAATGGCGAGTAAATATATTCCTGCAAAGGCGGAAAACCTGCGTTCTTCATGGCCCAGCCATCCTAAATAGGGCAATATCAATATGAAGAATAGGGCAGGGACAATGATCCTTCCAGTATATTTGTTCATTTTTTCCACCTCCTTTACTAATGATTTAAACTTCATTCGACGGAGTTCCAGCAAGTAAGGGTTCAAATATGCATATACTGTATATTAAAACGGTAAAAAACTCACTTATAGGTAAACTTCAACATTTTACCTTTGATTCCTGCAAACAACGCAAAAAACCTTTCCTTGATGGAAAGGTCTCTTTTCAACTTAAATCATTTACCCAATGATGACGCGTTCCTTTGGATAATGATAATTTTCCGTAACTTCTTTATGGCCTATGATATAAAGCAGGGACGTTATCCCGACCCGGCCAATAAACATAATGATCATAATGACAATTTTACCGGTATTACTGAGATCAGGCGTGATTCCCATCGAAAGGCCAACTGAACCGAAAGCCGAACATACCTCAAAAATGATTTGGGTTAAAGTGAAATTCTCGGTAATCGATAAAATGAAGATGGCCAATATGCACAGGAAGGAACCCATGATCATAACTGCTGTCGCTTTTCGGATATCATCTGGATGAATCTCCCGTTTGAACACTTTGATGGATCGCCTTCCCCTCATGAAATTCCATAAGAACAGAATCATGATAGCCAGAGTGGTTGTGCGGATCCCTCCCCCGACTGAGCTTGGGGATGCCCCAATGAACATTAATATGCTCATCAATAAAAGGGTCGGTTCCGAAAAGTCACTCACATTCATTGTTGTTAACCCTCCGCTTCGCGTATTGGAGGACATGAATAACGAGTAGAAGAACGATTCATGCCAGCTCTTACCTTTAAAGAACCCATTCATTTCCAGAAGGTAAATCAGGATCGTCCCCCCAATGATAAGGGAAAAGAAAGTGACTGATGTCAGCTTCGTGAACAAAGAAAAATGAAACTTATAAGTACGGGCACTATTGGACAAAAACTCTTTCAACTCGATCAAGACCGGAAACCCAATGGCTCCAAGGGTAAGCAGGATAATCGTGATGAACTGTACGAAGTAATCCCCTTTAAAAGGAATCATCGATATACCGGTGATATCAAAACCGGCATTGGTAGTGGAACTGACTGCCAAAAATAAGCCATTTAAGAAGGCGTCTTTCCAGTTTGGATAATAATTCAAAAAATAAATACCTAAAACCAGGGCACCAATCATTTCAATAACGAGGAATATCTGAATGATTTGAATCAATAATTTAACAAGGCCCGAAAGATTCGATTGGTTTTGATCGGTCATGATCAATTGCCTTTCCTTCAAACCGATCTTCTTGCCCAATATTAGCCAGAAAAAGGTTCCGAGTGTCATGATGCCAATCCCGCCAAACTGGAGAACGAACATCAGAATGAAATAGCCAGCCTCACTTAACACATCAGGCGTACTGACTACAGTTAATCCTGTAACACTGACAGCACTGATAGCTGTAAATAAGGCATCCATGAATTCCCACTCAACACCAGGTTTTAGGGCAACCGGCAGGCTAAGCAACGCTGTCGAGATGCTGACAGCTAAAAAATAATAACCGACGATAAGCTGAGCTGGTGTTAATTTTGATAATATTTTTTTGATAGCAAACATAAAGAGTTTCCTTTCTTACTCCTTTATAGTTATGTGAATCACATAACCATTAAAAATCTAGTTTACCCTTTTTTCATTCTTTTTTCCATTCTCTTTTAAAACTGTCTTACTTACAACAATAAGGCAGGTTTACCAAAAAGTTTGATTCCGCTACTATAAGTAAAACTCCGCATTCTACTTATACTATCATTACAGCGGCAAAAGCCGTTGAAAAAGTAAAGGGGAGATTCAAATGGCTAACAGCAGTAACAACCTTCTTGTTCCTGGAATCGAACAAGCATTAGAACAAATCAAATATGAAATTGCATCAGAATTCGGTGTACAACTAGGTTCCGATACTTCAGCACGTGCCAATGGTTCAGTTGGCGGAGAAATTACGAAACGACTTGTAGCACAAGCTCAATCTCAACTTAAAGGTCAAGGTCAATAATTACTATCACAATTGAATATCCATGGCTAAGAGTCCAGCTCCGTGCTGGACTCTTTTAATTATTCCCTTGTCCGTTTCCATTATTGCCCTTACCCTTTTTCCACTTATCCCAATCTTGTTTAACCTTTATCACTATTTTATCTTGTTTATCTTTTTTACTTTTATTTTCGAGCTTTATATGATCGCCATTATTCCGTTCTCTTTCTCTTCCCTTTTCATTGACCGATGTATATCTTTTCCCATCAAGCCTTTTATCTTCCTTTTCATTTTTCTGCTTGTCCTTAAATTGGTTGCTGTGATTATTTTGATTGCTGACAGGTTTTCCTTTTGATTCCATGCTTTTTTCCTTAAAGTCATTTATCTCATTCCGTTTTCCATTTTTATCTTCACTTTTGGTTTTTCCCTTATTTTGGTCTGATGGTGTTCCTAAGTTTTTCTGTTCAATTGGTTTTGCTTCATTTACTGACTTTTGCTTTAATTCATTTGTTGTATTGTTCTCTTTTTTCTTTTCCTCAACCGATTTTTTTTCTGTACTCAGCGTTTCGCTCTGCTCTTTCGGAATAACAACCTTTTCCTCTACTTTTTTATCCGTTGCTGGTGCAGACTCCCTCGTATTGACTTTTACCTTCTCTTTATCTTCATTTAACTTCTTTTCGACATACTTACCTGTGGATATGCCTTGTTCCCTTGCTTGCTTCCTATCGCTTTTTGTTGCCTGAATCACTTTCATCTTCGTATTAGAAACATTATTCTGTTCTGATATTTCTTTTATCTCTTTTTTTAAGTTCTTATCCAATTTTTTATCTTTATCCAATATCGTTGTGGAAACGACTATTTGTTTTTTTTCTTTCAGATATCCAAGTTGCATCGTCGTTTCGACGATTCGGTTTGTAACCGTTTTAATGTCCTTACCTTTCCAATCTTTCAGCTGACCAATCACAAGCTTGCCGTCTTCATTTAACCCGCTAAGTTTGAGAACTTCTAAATGATGGTCAAGCTCCAATTCAATGCTGGGATTCACATCAATTGTCATGTATGCCGATACATGCTCAGAGAAATAGGATGGAAGAAACGAAAAGAGAATCAGGAAAGTGGAGGCAATGCTTAGCACGGCCTTTTTTTTGAAAGATGAATTAAAATTGGGAAAGGCGAAAGTGACCTTTTGTTTAATAGGCGAAAAAGTGATTTCCTCACCTACTTCATATTCCCTTTCCTGCCTTTTGGTTTTTAGAAATTCACCCTCGGGGGTCAATAGGGTTACAAAACGCTTATTAACTGAAAGAATTACTCCTTTTTTCATCCATTGATAGCCCCTTTTATATAATCATTCAAGTACAAAAAATCTCCGTTTATTATGATTGCCACAGCAATGATGTACTTTCTGTTCCGTTCAATCGTTTTTCTGCTTACATCCACTTTTCCTTCAAGCTGCTTTACTGGCAGCCGCTTTTTTGCAAACAGGATTTCTTTCAGTTCGTCATCTTCCATTAACAATTTAGCAATCATAATAGCTCCCTTCCTGGCATCCGCATGTTTTGGAGAGTTTTCGACTAAATCCTCAAATGACAGACCAAAATCCTGTAGATGGCTTATATAAAGGTGAATTTCTTCTTTTCTTCTTTCCGATTCCTTTTGCTTCTCGTATTCATTCATGGAATTTTCATTATCGATATATATATGGCTTTGATCATTATCATCATTCAGAGATAAATCCAAAAGGACTTCTTTCCGTTTTGACTGGCTTCTTAAATAATCTATAACCCTTCGTTTAACGAGGGTTTCGGCAAATGCCAATAAAGAACGGCCTTTTTCCGGGGAATATTTATCGATTGCCTCATTAAAAGCAATCATTCCAATACTAAATTCATCATCTGATTCGTATATGTAACGTCTGCAGATTGATGAGACGGTTTTTGCAATAAAAGGTTTGAAAGACTCTATAGTATCATTACGAAGGCTTATATCGCCTTGTTGAATTTTCAATACGGTTTCTTCTAAAGAACGCTTTTTTTTGAATGCTGTAAACATCAATCCAAGCATTTGCTCACCTCGCTCCCGTTGAACAAAAATACGCATCAACATACTTATCTTAAGCGGAGGGAGTCTAAAAGACAGTGCCAAAAGAACTATTTTTGCGATATAAATGAAATCACATAATATATCCACATGATAAAATACTTAGTTTCTTCTCGTTTATTACAGTGCAATTACAGTAAAATATCTTTTACAGGATCATTGTACAAATCAATGGGACAATTGTCATTTTTCTAACCGGAATTTAATATTCACATCTTTTAACATATCATTCGCAAACATACCTGGTCTTGTGTGGGTCATCTCCATAAATACATTAAGAAGATAAAAAAACAGGCGTAAACTTGCACGCCTGTTTTTTTATGCTTCCTGTATTTGATTCTCTTTTTTTTCTTTTTTCTCTTTTTTGCTTGAAATGATCCACGCACCTACGGCAATTCCAATCAATACGACCCAGAATATCGATTTCCAAAGAGTTGATTCAGGGAAATGATGATCGATGACAGCCAGTGAAGGGTGTGCGAGTGTATATACCGCTAACTTCACCCCAACCCAACCTACAATCAAAAATGCTGCCGTTTCAAGTGAAGGACGCTGATGAAGCAATTTCACGAATGCATTTGCTGCAAACCGCATAATGATCAATCCAATCATACCACCGAGGAACATAACGGCGAATTGCCCTCCGTCAATACTGCCGACTTTCATCCAGCCTGTTGCAGGAAGTGTAACAGCCAGTGCAACGGCAGCCAACATGGAATCGATTGCGAAAGCGATATCAGCAGCTTCAACCTTTACCACGGTCAACCAGAAGCCAGATTGCTTTTTAGGTTTTGTGACTTCCTTCTCACCTTTACCAACGTATTTTTTGTAAATGTGCTGAAAAGCAATGAAAAGTAAGTAAATGGCACCGATCGCTTGAACTTGCCACACGTCGACAAGAAAGGAAATAAGGAATAGACTTGCAAAGCGGAAAACAAAAGCTCCCATCAGACCATAAAACAAGGCTTTTCGTTGTTGTTCTTTTGGTAAATGTTTAACCATGACAGCCATGACGACTGCATTATCCGCAGCGAGTATTCCTTCTAGTCCAACCAAGATAAGAAGGACCCAACCATATTCCAATAATATTGATGCTTCCATCCATTCAACCTCCAATAGTTTGTATTTTCTCCCTATCGGCATTGGCAAAATAAAAAGACCTCTGCCGTATAGGCAAAGGTCTTGCTGAACATGAAAACATGTCAACAAAGCCGATGAATGTTCCCATTCACGTAATGACGACTTTGTTTTAGGGCGAACCCTAACGCTACTCCCCTTTGAAAGGAAAATCAGTTATTAAGTATATTAATAGTATACGCACTTATTATGAAAATAACAATCTTTTTTATATTTGGATCATCCTCTTCGTTTCCCTTTGGATAATTTAATCAACTGCAAATATTCTTTACCAAAACGGATCCAGTTCGGTTTTCCAGAAAAGTAGTTCTGAAACAACGATAAAAACCTCGGATATTTCCCATCATATGGATACCATTGGATTTCTGTATTCTTTTTACCTTTATCGATCATGATCGCTTTTTCATGACAGAAAATCTTCAATCCATGCTCGCCATGATAGCGGCCAATGCCACTTTGTTTGGCACCGCCAAATGGTAAATGATGATTAGCAACAGTAATCAGCACATCATTGATCGTCACCGCTCCTGTAACTAACTGTGACGCAATCCGACTTGCTTTTTCCCTGTCCATCGTCCATACACTCGAATTGAGTCCATATTCACTTTCATTTGCAAGGGCAATCACTTGTTCCTCCGTATCAAAAGGTACAACAGGCAACACGGGTCCGAACGTTTCTTCTTTCATGATTTTCATGGAATGGTCGACATTGGACAGAATCGTCGGCGGAATGAAGTGGGTCTGTCCCGTTCTCCACTCTTTCGGAGAGGTTCCGGTTTCAAGTATGGCCCCTTTATTCAGTGCGTCCTCCAGGTGTCCAGCCACAATATCAACTTGTGCTGGGAAAGTCATTGAACCGATATCATCGTTTAATTGAATCCCCTGCCTCATGGACTTCGCTTTTTCTTTAAGCATCGTTAGGAATTCCTTATAAACGGAACGTTCTACATAAACCCTTTCGACACTCATACACACTTGCCCGCTGTTTGTAAAAGCACCCCAAAGAGCCCCGTTCACAGCCCGTTCCAGGTTAGCATCACACAGAACAATCATCGGATCCTTCCCGCCAAGCTCAAGAGTAGTTGGGATAAGTTGTTTAGCTGCGACCTCACCAATCATTTTTCCGGTCCTTACAGATCCAGTGAAAAATATATAATCTGGTTTTTGCTCAGTTAGTGCCGCACCCAATTCTTTCCCCCCATGCGCAAACTGTATAGTTCCCACTGGGAAACCAGCTTCATGAAACAGATTATCAATGCACAGCCCAACTAAAGGAGTTACCTCTGATGGCTTGGCGATGACTGTATTTCCTGCTGCTAGAGCATTTAGAATGGGTACCATGGAGAGCTGCAGCGGATAATTCCATGGTGAAATGACGAGGACCGTTCCACGGGGCATAAAATGGACATAGGATTTTTTCCCAATTAGCATGAGTGGAGTGGACACCCTCTGTCCGGAAAGAGCTTTTACTGCATGTTTCTCGATATGCTTGATCGCATCAATGGTGGGCATAATGTCAGCAACCAGCGCTTCAATTTTTACTTTTCCCGTATCTTTTGAAATAACTTCAGCTATTTCATCCATTTTTTCAACCATCAATAAGCGAAGCCGTTTTAAATATAGCAGCCGTTCTTTGATGGGAAGACTCGACCACGCTTGAAACGCATATCTTGATTTCTTATATATATCAGGGATCGAGGTCAGTGGTGTTGGAACGAATTCCGCAATCTTCTCACCTGTTGCCGGGGAATACACATCCCACTTGCCTTGTATTTTTTCCATAACTATTCCCCTTTCTTTACCAAATTCTTATCTGGTACTCCTTATCATTTTTATGTTTTAAATAAAAATTGACCATAGCAGGAACAACTTCCCTGAAATCAGGACAAATGATTCCAGAAGCAACTAAATCGTTTTGGGCTGCAGTACTGTCAAAACGTCCTTTCCAAGTGAAGTAATCAAGGGGCTTCTTGTCCTAAATATGCCTTCATAGGACCCTTGATAGGAGCGTTTGGCTTAGTCCCCTTGGAATATGGCCTTTTGGTCTTTCTTATACAATTCATCAACGAAAAGTTCATAAAATTCTCTAGCCTTACTTGGGTTGGGACCAGTTAAATGATAGGTTTTCCCTGCCTTCATTATATAATGCCGGAGATAAAGTAGCCTGTATAATATAATCGATTGTAACCAGGTTCACTACCGTTTCCCTCTCCGATGAAATATATGGATCAAGAAAATTAAGGTTGAAATAGCGACCATCGAATTTAATCGTTTCCCCTGTTTGGGAATGCCCCTTAACAATCCTGGGCCTGATTATCGTAATAGGAATCTCTTTTTAAGCTCCTCGACAAGTAATTCAGCCTCAAATTTTGTCGTTCATAATGATTCTTAAAGCTTTTCGGAAAGCGCAATTCATGCTCGTAAAGAATCCCTTCCCGATTCCCTGCCACATAACGGGTGCTAAAGGACGTATACCTCTTAAGATTAGTTACCCCTTTAGCAAATTCGTTTACATGGTCCTTACCTACGACATTGACAAGCCGGTCAATTTTTTCAGGGATATCTAAATCGTATATCGCGTCAAGATTAAATATGTGTGTGACTTTTTGTTGAAGTTCATCGAATAATTCCTCTCACCAATTTACCTTGAATAGTAATCTCCTAGCCATAATAGCACTACCAAAATGGAATATATAGTAAAAGTAATCATTGTTAAAAGGAGAATTCCCGATAACTATCGAAGTTAATGTATAGGAAACCAAAGGGAATTGCAGCTGTCAAGTTTATCGGGTTTAGTGTTTAATATGGGGTTTGGGAGGATAAATTCATATTATCGAATAAAAATTATTATCTATATAACTGATTTTCCGTTACTATATAAGAAGGCGATTTTTTCGCGCATACATATTTGAGGTGAGCGCACAAATGAAAAGAATAATTAAAGCATACGACTTCCCTATTTTCATCGCTGTCGTATTACTCTGTTTGTTTGGTTTAGTGATGATTTACAGTTCGAGCATGATTACAGCTGTTGCTCGGTACCACCAGTCCATGGATTTCTTCTTCGAGAAACAAAAAACGGCCTTTGTCATATCATTCCTGGCAATGATCGTGACGATGATTCTTCCTTATAAGATGTACAAAAACAAAATTTTCTTGATGTCTATGATGTTTGGAATGGCCGGTATCCTTTTGCTGCTATTTATTTTCGGCCATACAGCAGGAAATGCCACAAGCTGGTTCAAGTTAGGGACAAAATCGGTCCAACCTGCGGAATTTTCCAAGTTAGCCATGATCATTTATCTGGCAGCCATTTACGGAAAAAGGCAGGATCGAATCAATAGCATTGATAAAGCCGTCATCCCCCCGATTTTCTTTCTCGTATTTATTTGTTTTTTAATCGGGATTCAACCTGACTACGGAACGGCAGCTGTCATTTTCCTAATTTCAAGTACGATGATCTTTTCATCCGGAATGTCATTTAAGAGTATTTCCAAACTCTCTTTGATTACTGCGATATTCGTTACAATATTTGCATTAGGAGTAATCGTGACAGGAAATTTTTCATCCGTTTTCTCTGAAAATAAAGTGTCTCGATTTACCGGGTTTGCAGATCCTTTTGGACAAGAGGGAGGAAATGGGTATCAGCTCGTGAATTCCTTGTATGCGATAGGATCAGGAGGCCTTACAGGCGTGGGACTTGGTGACAGTGTACAAAAATACGGGTACCTGCCCGAATCACATACGGATTTCATCATTTCCATCATTGCAGAAGAACTTGGAATATTCGGTGTAGGCTTCGTTCTATTGACACTTGGGTTTATCGTCCTTAGGGGGTTTATACTCTCAGCAAAATGTAAAGATCCATTTGGAAGCCTATTATTGATCGGGATCTCATCCATGATTGGCATTCAAGTTGGGATCAACATCGGCGGTGCGACTGGACTAATTCCCATTACTGGTATCACCCTTCCGTTCATCAGCTATGGAGGATCTTCCTTACTGCTGCTCATGCTGTCAATGGGAATATACCAAAATGTCGTAATGCGAATGAATTTACTTGAACAGAAAGAGAAAGTCGTGTCCATCCCAAAAGATGAGATCGCTTCTTCAAAATAAACGATCCAATCCTTCACCCCCTGACATTTCTGTTCATGTCAGGGGGTTTTAGTCATACCCTCTCTCCAATCTTTGGTTATGGGATATCACATAAAAAAACAGGCAGTCAAAACCGACCGCCTGTTTTTTCATTTATAATGGATACCGATTTTCGTAAAGCCTGAAATCAAGCTAAGCAAAGGACAAAGTAAACAAAAGAATGCAAATGGGGCATATTCAAGGGTTGAAACACCCAATACCTGAGTCAGGAATACACCGCAAACACCCCAAGGAACCAGAGGGTTCACAACTGTTCCCGCATCTTCAAGCACCCTCGCAAGCGTTTTGGGCTGCAAGCCTAAATCTTCATATTTCTGCTGAAATGCTTTCCCAGGCAGTATAACTGACAAATACTGTTCACCCACCAGGAAATTCACGCTGATTCCTGCAAATACAGTAGCGGAAATCACTTTCGCTACACTCGTCAATGAATCCTGGACCGCATTTAAAATAGAAGGTATGACTCCCAATTCGAACAATAATCCGCCCATCGCCAATGCCAACAACACCATCGAAACGGAGAACATCATACTTTCAATCCCGCCCCGCGATAAGATTGAGTCAAGTTGATCCATTCCACTCTTGAGTACAAATCCGCTGTATAAAATATCTGCTAGTTTTGCAACCGTCAAATTAGGCGTTTGAATGAAAGCGATGATGGCTGCCGAAATGATTCCTGCCGACAATGTCGGAATGGCAGACACCTTTTTCAAAGCCATGACTAGAACGATGACAAACGGAATCAAACTCCATATGCTTATATTCGTTTCCATTTCCAGAGCTTTGGTCATGGCTTCGATTTCCTCAACACGGGCCACTTTTACATTCGGTGAAAGGAAATAAAAGATGATAAGTGATATTACAAAACCTGGAATCGTAGTCCAAAGCATATTATTGATATGTTCAAATAATGGTGCTCCAACCGTTCCCGATGCAAGGTTGGTCGAGTCGGATAATGGAGACATTTTATCCCCAAGAAATGCACCGGAAATGATTGCACCGGCTGTGATTGCCAACGATAAATCCATCGCTGCCGCCATACCTATTAAAGCAACGCCGATTGTGGCTGAAGTTGTAAGTGAACTCCCGATACAAAGCCCAATTAGCGAACACACCAGAAATGTGATCGCATAGAAATATTCACCGGAAATCCAGTCAAACCCATAGTACATGATGGTAGGGATCGTCCCGCTTGCCATCCAGATGGAAATCAGCATTCCAATGAAAAAGAATATAAAGATAGCTCCCATACCAGAAACTGTACCTTTGACTATAGCGGCTTCCATAATCGAAAATGGCAGCTTCTTGATCTTCCCATAAACAAATAAGAAAAGGATTGCCGCAATAATTGGAATATGGGGGGCAAGTCCATAATGTATGATACCAGTTGCAATAATTAAGAATAGAATTGCCAAAACTCCAATTGCTTCAGGTAAGGAGAGCTTTAGCTTTGCATCCTCCAGACGCATAATGTATTTCCCCGCTTTCATTTTGTATATTCTCTAAGGTAAGGATAGGACTTTTCACTCCCTACAATTACTGAAACGCTTTTAAGCACTAAAGTACTAGCTAAATATAAAGGAGTTTCGGGCGATTGTCAAAGGAATAATAATCTATTTTAGTAGAATTCGATTCTTCATTCCTTTTTATCCCAAAACAAAAACCCATACTTCGCTTCATATAGGTTCAGCTAAATATTCCCTAAGATATAAGTCCTCTTCTTTGCTTAGCCCCAAATAAGGCCCTATCTTAATCATGTCCCTACAATTCTTTCAGTTATGTCGTAGTCCCACCTAAATGAACTGCAAACCGTTCCTGATCATCAGATAATTTGGTTTTTAATTTACCAATTAATAAAAATTATTATTGTGTACAAACTACGTTTTGTAAGTTAAAAAATGATTCCTGTACACCGAAGATTTAGATTTTAGATTTGGTCAACTGCTGCATTCGAATATGTAATTATACAAATCCTATTATTATAATCTTTTTTGATAAATAGATAATTTTTACAATCGATAATATTTGCGACGCATTTTCCTAGGCTTACACCTTTAATCAAACGCCATCCCTTTAAATAAAAATAGCCAACATCTACTCTTTTCAAAAAAAGGTTAATGTTATATAATAAGTTTGTTCAGTATTTCACAAACTTCTGTTGAAAAGTATCCATCCAAGAAGGATGGATACTTAGAAGGCTACATTAACAAGGAAATATAGATAGGTAATGTAATTAAAGATAGAATGGTACTAATTACAAATGAAGATGCTGTTTCAGTTGATAATGAATCAAATCTAGTTGAAATCATTGCAGCTACAGCAGATCCCGGAAATGATACTAGCAAAATAGCTTTAATTGTATCTTCATGATCAAGGCCAATTAGATGAGCAACCAGAATCATAAATAATGGAATAGCCACAACTTTTAAAATGGAAATACCAAAAGCAATTGGTCGTAAGCTAATCTTACGGATACCCACGGTTACACCAACAGCAAATAATGCAACCCCAGATGTCACTGACCCAATTTGATCAAGCGCATTTTTTATGATATCCGGTGCCTGGAACCCTAATAGTGTTAATACAACAGCAAGTAAGGGAATACATGCAAGCGGTTCGCTAAGACCATGCAAAACAATACCTAGAATGTTTGTTTTTTCATCTTTAGATTTACCCAATCTGGATTGTCCGACCGTACCAACTATTGTTGCTAATGGATCCAGGAGGGCATTCACCACAATACCGGTAATCGCAATAGGTATAGCTATCTCTTGCGCCCCAAACAAACTGCCTAATACAGATATCCCCATAAAAGCAAAGGCTGGCTGAGTTGCGTTTAATGAAAACATAGATGCTTTAGTTAAATCGTATTTAAACACCAAACGAGCCACTATTAAAAGGATAATGTAAAAGCCAATAACACCTATGGTCATAGTTAAGAAAAATGACCATTGATTAATTAAGGTTTGTTTTGAGGTTGTCGTGATCCCAATGAATAAGTGTGCAGGTAATGCAAATTTTGTAACTAACGTATTAAGCCCTTTGGATGATTCTGAATTAAAAATTTTAAAATAGCCACCCAAATAACCAATAATAATTGTAAAAAAGATTGGTATTAATGTTAAAAATATATTCCCAATATTCACTCGAGATGCACTTCTCTTTCCAAAAAATTGTCCTATTTAAAAGATTCTACTATGACTGACTTAAACGGAGATCCCCTAAAACGGATCCCCTTTCTTTTGAGACAACAAAATAATATGGATTTATTTCCCATGAATAGTTTTGTACTCCGGCTTCCACATGTATTCTGTAATTGCTTTTTCAATATCTTTTATATCCGCTTTCGCAACTCCTTCTTCAATGGCTGTCTTTGCCACTTCGATGGCTACAGATTTAGAAACCTCTTGCAATTGTTTGATTGAAGGGAGTAAAGAAGCACCATGCTTAGTGCTATCCGATAATCTTGAAACAGCAGATGATGCTGCTGCAAGCATGCCCTTAGAGATTATTGTTGCTTCTGCGACAATTGCACCAAGTCCAAGTCCTGGAAAAATATATGCATTATTAGATTGTCCGATTGTATAAATCACACCATTATAGTCAACATCATCAAACGGGCTTCCTGTCGCTATTAAGGCTTTACCTTGAGTCCACTTTATAAGGTCTTCAGGAACAGCTTCCGCTAAGGGAGTCGGATTTGACATCGGCATAATAATAGGATGTTCCACGTGCTTTGCCATTTCTTTTACAACTTCTTCTGAGAAAGCTCCTGTTTGACCAGAAGTACCGATTAAGATGGTTGGTTTAACCTTTTTTATCACCTCTAATAATGGGATAATTCCGACTTCATTCCGAGCCCATTCCTCAACTTCTTCAGCTTTCCGGCAATACGACTTTTGGAATTTCAAAACATCCGGAATGTCATCTATCAACAATCCACGATAATCGACAGCCCAAAAGTTACCATATGCCTCTTCTCTTGAAATGCCATCAAGAATCATTGCTTCAACCATCTGATCAGCATTACCGATTCCTGCTGCACCTGGACCAAAAACAACAACTCTTTGTTCCTTTAAAGGAACACCAGTTACTTGTAATGCAGACTTTACGGCGGCTAGTGTTACTGCACCTGTACCTTGTATATCATCATTAAAAGTGAGAATCTTTTCACCATAATTATCGATTATATTTCGTGCATTTATATTTCCAAAGTCTTCCCAGTGAAGTAATACCCTTGGGAAGAAGGCTTGAGAATTTTTAACAAATAAATCAATGAATTCGGTGTATTCATCACCGCGAACACGCCCAAACCTGTTACCAATATACAGTGGATCACTAATCAGGCTTTCGTTGTCAGTCCCAACATCCAGGACAATAGGTAGCACCCTGCTTGGATCAATTCCCGCAGCTGCAGTGTAGACTGCCAATTTGCCAATGGCTATGTTAATTCCACCAACTCCCTGATCTCCGATTCCAAGAATACTTTCAGAATCTGTAACAACTATTAAATCGATATCATCAGATGAAAGGTCCAGGTTTTTAAATGCATCTTCCATTCCCTCCATATTATCTATAGATAGGTATAGACCTCCTGGACGGTGATATTCTTGGGAGTACTGTTGAATGGCCTCTCCTACAGTAGGTGTGTAAATGATCGGAAGTATTTCACTTAGATGGTCTTTAAGTAGGCGGTAAAACAGTACCACATTCCTATTAAACAAATCATATAACATTCCATTCTTCCGAATATCGCTAGGTTGAGTGGAGAATTGTACATAAGCTCTTTTTACTTGTTCCTCAAGAGTAAGCACCTGGGATGGCAGCAAGCCTACCAATCCTAGTTCATTTCTTTCTTCCTTAGTGAAAGCAACCCCTTTATTAATAAAAGGGTTTGACAGAATACCTTTTCCTCTTAAAGTTGTTTCCAAGCCCTTTTTTGTCTTATCATAAGCTGTCATAGACGTACCCTCTTCCTAAAAATGTATATTTATAAATAATCATTACCAGGCAATAGAGTATATTCTTCCCTGTGGAAGTGTAATTACTAAAAGAAAACTGTAAAAAGGAAAATAAATATACAGCACATAAAAACATAAATATTTCCTCATTACTGCTTATTTGTTTAATCCCATGAAAAATTTATAAATAACTCAATCGCCAGTGTATATCTTAGTAGTCATTTACGGGGGACACTAGCTTATTTAACTAATTTTAGTATTATGTAATTAAAAAAAGTAAGCAGCCATTTAGCTACTTACAGATAACGTTGAATAATATGGCTCTTGTCATCATTAAATTTGTGTTGGGAGACTGGTCGGCCTACCGTTCCATAGATTACCTTAACATCAAGGACCCCGATATCCTTCATGAATTTTAAATATTTCCTTACTGATACCCTGGATATACCCGCCACATTTACGACTTCCTCTGTTGAAAAGGGAGCATTTTTAAATACCCGTATCACATTCCATATAATCTTTAAGGTATCTTGAGCTAATCCTTTCGGTAATTCCTCTGGTAAATGATTTTCTTCTTGATGCAATATTCGATAATCTAATTCTTCTTGATTTAGCATATTTTTATCTTGAATAAAAGCTGATTTGTTCCGATATGCTGATAAGGCCGCGTTAAAACGTTCAAATTCAAACGGCTTAATTAAATAATCAACAGCACCTAGTCTCAATGCTTTCTGAATCCTCTCAATGTCCGACGCAGCAGAAATGACAATAACATCTATCTCTTTTTCACTTTCTCGAATTTGTGAGAGTAAATCGAGTCCATTTTTCCCAGGCATGAAAATGTCTAATAGAACTAACCCAATTCTTTGATTTTCCAATACATTCAGAGCTTGATCCACTGAGGAACAGACAGCAGCTAATTCGTAGCCATCGACTTGATTCAAATAGCGCTTATTGAACTCAGCAACCATCGGGTCATCTTCTACGATCATTACCTTAATCATCCTACATCATCCTTGCTTTTGTATGGTATATAAACCACAAACGTTGTTTCTTGACCTTCTTTTGAACTAATATCGAGATCTCCACCTAGCTTATCCAGGCTTGCCTTAACCAAATATAAACCAATCCCCCTGTCATCTCCTTTTGTTGTAAATCCTTTTAGAAGGATATGATTAAGATTGGCATCAGATATTCCCTGTCCAGTATCATGAACTTCAATAGTTAAAATATCATCTGCATAATCAAACTTTAATTCAATTCGTTTAACGGGCCTTTTTTCCACTGCTTCTATAGCATTGTCAATCAAATTTCCTATTATCGTAATTAGCTCATGAGTAATAGATGCATTTTCTGGTTCTGGCAATTGAAAGTCAGAGGATAATGCCAGCTTAGCACCTGCTTCCCTGGCATAACTTAGTTTTCCAATTAAAAAACCGGCTAGTACTGGATCTTTAACGGTTTTGGTAATAAAGCCAATCTCGTTCTCTCTGTGGTCAACAAGATCACTAATATATGCTGCAAGCTGATCATAATAATGCATATGCACCATACCAAGTATTACATGAAGTTTGTTCATGAATTCGTGCGACTGGGCTCTTAACGATTCAGCATATAAACGGACTCCAGTCAGCTGCTCCGCCAGCAGATGTATTTCTGTTTTATCACGAAATGTAGCCACGGCACCTACGATTTCATCCTTCACAAATACTGGTACCCTATTCACTAGTAAGACACTATCGTTTAAATCCTGCTCTTTATCCAATTCGGCCTTGCCGGTCTCCAGGATTCTATCCAGGTTTGAGTCAGGCATGTAACCAGTTACCTTTTTACCCGTTGGATTTTCATTAATGCCCGCTTTTTTAAATATCTTTAAAGCTGCTTTGTTTATGAGAGTAATGGTTGAACTCTGATCTACCGCTATAATTCCCTCCCGAACTGATTGTAAAATGGCGTTTCGCTCTTTTAAAACCTTCGCAATAGCAAAAGGTTCCAGCCCAAATAATATTTTCTTAATATACCTTGCCAAAAGTATAGCCCCGCCAATTCCGGTTAATATTCCAAAAACGGTTCCCACATAAATATTAAAACGGCTTTTTAAAACAGCATCATTAACTTTTTGAAGAGAAATACCGACCACCACGGCTCCAATTTGATTATCCTCTGAATCATAAACAGGGGTGAAAGAACGCAATGACCTGCCTAAAGTTCCTTTGGAAATAGATATGTGCTCTCTACCTCGTAATACATCTTTCTCATCCCCCCCAACAAATTTTTTTCCTATTTTACTTGGATCGGGGTGAGTTTTCCGGATTCCATTATTATCGATTATTACTACAAATTCTACATCTGTCGATTTTTTTATCCTATTGGCAAATTGCTGAACTTCCTGATTGTTCCCACTTCCACTTAACGCTTCGATTACAAGCGGCGCTTGTGCTGCCATGCGTGCTACGTTTACTGCTTTTTCAGTCTGGCTCTTCTCTATTGTATCCGCTACTGTTTGGCTAATAAGAATATCTGTAATAAATAATGATAGGGCTACTACCCCACACACCAGTATCATAATAGTAAACTGTAGACTCCATTTCCCTTTTTTCACTGCTACACACCTCTTTGGTCTAAAAACTCTATTAACTTTAAGGAAGATACTTTTTATGTTAAGTATGTTCATTTTGCCTACATCACACAATTATTCGGTACTTTATCAAGTTCCAAAAAGGTAGCCAATTGATTTAATTCAATTAACCTAACCATTTGCCAATCATATCCTTAAAAATACTAATTCATCTGCAATATTTTCCAATGATAAAACCGACTATACCTTCGTAGGCTTGGATATAAATGCATACCTCGGTAGTACAATATAAGTTATTTTTGCTATTCTCCTCCTGCACCAGGGTTAAAGCCACAAATTTTCTATTTTAGCATTATGCAGTTCTAAGAAGTTTCGCGGAATATCCCAGCAATTCTTACCATGCTAAAAGTTACTACGCTTTTCTTTTAACCTTTCCAATTAGTTACTATTTAATTTTCAAAAATTCAGCTGTCTAACATCTTCTGTCTTCCTGTTTCCGTTTATCTAAAGTCGACATGTTTAAAACAGGGGGTAATGATTAAAATACCCGCATTTTCAACAGATTTCAAATCAACAATGTATTAAGACAGTGCTCAAGGTTTAGACTTAGTCATCAATTGTGTAAAATGGCCTAAACATAGATAAGATCATTTAATTACTAGAGATATGTTAATGATTATGAAAAAAGATTAGTAATTGTAGACATCAGTGCGGATGTAGACGGGGCAATCTTTCGATATTTAAACAATGCTCCAGATAATGAAAAAACCCGTGTATATTACATGGGCCAGACTGTAGACAAACTCGAGGAAAATCGAGTTTGTCTATTTTTTATGAGTTGTACAATTTGGCCGTTGATTTCCACTCCAGGCACTCGCTTTCCGCGGGCGGTCGGGGAGCCTCCTCGGCTTTCGCCTGCGGGGTCTCCCCTAGACGC
>NZ_JBHZPE010000069.1:0-15107 GCF_042787985.1 Peribacillus sp. YIM B13481 | reverse complement strand
AGTAGATTCTCCTCACTTATTGTGTATGATTCTACATGCCCTTATTTTTATTGTCCAACTAAGTGTAACCTGTCCATTAAATCATAAGGTGGGTAAAAAAATTGAAGTGGGAAAATGTTGCATACGGTTTTACAATATTCATTGCATTACTCTTTCTTGAGCCGTATCGTGATAAAATGGGCATCAACTATTGGCTAAGATTTTTGTTTATTATAGTTGTAGTTTTGTGCATAAACTTTACTTTATCTAAAATCAAATTCCTTCAGAAATCGGTAACAAAAAAAGTAGGCTGGTCGACTTTGATTACAGTAATGATTTTCGTAGCTGTTTTGGTTAATTTAATCAACTAACGGATGCTTTACTTCGTTAAGAAAGGTTGCTGCGGCAGCCTTTTTTTATTGCACCAAAGGGGCAGGTTAGCTCTATAAGAAATTGAAACAATAGGGAATAATTGTTAATATTAAATTAGAGAGAATAGGAGAACAGCTAACTAGGCAGGTACATTAAAGGAGATTATGAAATGAGTTTTATGGAAGCAGATTATGAATGGTTTAAATTCATCAATAGTAAAGTCCAACAATATCCATTATTAGATAACATAATGATTTTCTTTGCGGAATATGTTCAATATGCTTTTGTTTTATTAATTTTGATGTTATGGCTACTAAATAAAAGTAATTTCCGTGTGATAGCTTTTCAGGCTATGTTTTCATTTACTTTGGCGTATTCAATAAACAGAATTATTGAGTTATTCATTTATAGAGAGCGACCGTTTATATCGCATGAAATTATTCAACTCGTTGAGCATTCTGCTAATTCCTCTTTTCCAAGTGACCATGCTACATCTGCAATAGCAATTGCTGTTACTCTTTGGCTATCATCCCATCATTTTAAATATACATGGTTTATTCTTGCGATAGTAGTAGCTTTCTCAAGAATATGGGTAGGGGTTCACTATCCCTTAGATGTAGTTGCGGGAATTTTAAATGGAGTGATAATAGCATTATTTACACATTACCTTTTGTTCAAGGTAAAACCCATATCATTACTAATAGAAAGGCCAATTTTCCAAGGACAAGGTAGGATGAAAGATTGTTAGTTATGGCAGATTATATATCTTGCTAAACTAACAGGTACATTACTTCCATAAGGGGGTTGCTTTGGGAGCACTTTTTCTTAATGAATTAACGGGGCAGTTAATTCATTAAGAATCCACACCTATTTTGGTAATTACTTTTATAATGAAGTAGCTGATTTCAGTAGGAAGATTGCTGTTCAAGGTGGAGGATAGATATGAAATCTAAAAAGACAGTAGTGATTATTGCTTTCGGTATAATATGTATAGCTATCTTCATAAATCTATTAAAGAAGGATTTATGGGATGTAAACGAAGAGTTATTAAAAGAAGAAGTGTTATCAATTGGACATTCCGTTGAAACAATAAATTTATTAGATGTAACACCATTTGACTGGGATGTAGTATATTCCTTTGGACCATATACCCCGAAAGATGATATATATGAAATGGTAGGTTATAAATGGGATGCTATTAGTGAAACTGTAAATGAAGGAATGAATCAAGTTGTATTTTTGAACGATGGAAAAGTGGTCTGCTATTTATATGGTTATCCTGAGAATAATGGATATGGTATATCTTTTGAATCTGAGAATGATAAAGATGCTGGTTATATGCTTAATATTAAAGATGATGTAAATTTTCAAGTAGAAAGAAGCGACAGTGTCGTATATTTGAGAAACTAAGGAAGGATAACTACTGGTGCTTTTTCAATAATGAAGGCTGCTACGGCAACCTTTTTCTTACGGAACTAACTGGTCAGTTTAGTTTAATAAGACTTTTAGAATCAAACTATCAGTTGAAAAACCTTTTTAGAAAAAATCTCGTATATTTATTAGAATAGGAGGAACAGGTTATGTTAGGGGATATTATATATCAAGTTATTGTTTTCGGAGGTATAGCATTAATTTTAGGTGTTTTAGGTTATTTATTTTTTAAGAGAACCAAGAAAAGCTGATTAAATTTCTAATTCATGTAACGGGTGCTTTACTTCATTACCAGGAGCTGATCAGCAACTCCTTTTCTTATAGAACTAAAGGGGTAGCATTCCTGTAATAACTGAAAATGAGGTTTGGATGAAAAAAGACCTCTTGATATGATGAACGTGTCCTAAGCTGGCAAGGAAAAAACATCTATTTGGAGGCCTTACAATGAATTATAACCAAAATCATAAAATCTCTCAAATTACTTCTGAACCTTAATTGTCGGAGTAGAACATCGCCAAGCACAAACATGTCGCTCGAGCACGATTTTAGAGGATTGGAACTGGGTAAAACGTGTTTCTTTGAAAAATCCGGGTGACAAGATATTCCAGTGAATTTTAGATGAGATCAAAGGAAGAATCAACGAGGTTGTTAAAGCATAAGCGTCAAATATTCCCCGCCTACATAGCACAACTTAATGTTCCTAGAACAAAAGTATACATTTATGAATTAATGCTCAAATGTGTATAGCCTTATTCATCAGATTCGTACATTAGTTTACAAATTGAATAATATTGTATTCAGAGGTTAACCGATAACGTCTACGCTTCAAGTAAATATAAAAAGTCTGCATATGATTGATCCTTTTGTAAGAGAAATAAAGTGTATTGGTCTTTTGGGATTTCATATAAATCATATACAGCACCATTTTCGTTTAATTGCGCATACATCGATTTTCTTGTTTCATTTGCTTTTATAACATAAGGAAGTTTTTCGGCAGCTTTTATGGAACGGATATTTTCTTCTCGAATCCGCATAAAAACCGTCTCAATACCTAGCTCATTAAAGAGTTCTTTAAAAAAAGCATCTTTAGCAGGTCTATTATATCCTTTTCCGTGATAAGGTTTTCCAATCCAAGTACCTAAGAATCCGCAATTATCTTCTATATCGAATAAAGTAATCATACCGATTGGAATTCCCCACTCATCAAGAATAGTCCGAGAAATTAATTCGCCACGCTCTTCGGCCTCAATCGTTTGTTTTGTCATAAATAAGAATTCCTCATATGAACGAACTTTTTGGCGTACAAATGGGAAGACATCTGGATGTGCCATTAGTTCGTACAATACGTGGCTTTCATGAAGATCTCGTTTCTTAAGCATAAAATCCCTCCAATCATAAGCAGACTCAAGTGTGTTTTAGGATTTTTTTTAATAATAAGAGATATGCAATAAGTGAAAATGCATAGCGGTTTTCACTGAATTATGGCAATTCACAATGCTAAAGGGGGCTTTTATAGATTTTAAGATACATTGATTTTTGATAATTAGGTAAAATAAAAATATGTAAGCGACCTTGTCATTCCTATTAGGATACACAAGGTCGCTTAAACTATTTCTTCTTGATTTACCATTACTTTGTAATCTAATCCTTTCATTTTTTTATTTTTTTAATACCAGTTTTAGTATTTTTCTAAGAGAAGATCCGTATTTTAAAAAAGGGACAAAGGCTAAGAATTCTTTAGAAAAAACAGAGCTTTCTTGATACTCAATGTGCATTATATGTCTTCGTCTTTCTCTATTTCATTGGCATCACCTTCTTTTAATTTAGTAAGATTAGCATACAAGAAAAATTTTATGTTGTAAATACAAAAGTCGAAATTTTCTGAAAAATATCGAAAAAAGTAGTTTTATATACTTTTTTTAAGAGAATCGGATCTTATGCAGCAATTCCAAATAGTTGAGTCTAGACGGAAAAAGATGGGAGCTCATACCTGTCCATATGGTTAACAGGATTTATATAGAACCACTTTTTATGCTTCATGGAAAATATGAATAAAATATAAATAAGGATTATTGCATCAAGACCCTTTCCAATATATAATATTTAGAATATTTAGAAAATTCGGAGTGAAGGAGTGAAATTATATATCTATAAAACAATTACAAGAAAGTTATATGTCTATTCTACAATTACGAGAAAGTGAGATGAAATACCGAGCTCTATTTGAACATGCAACTGATGCAGTTTACCTATTAGAATTGAATGAGGATCGATTGCCAATTCTATTTCTTGACGTAAATCCAGTTGCATGTAAAAGATTGGGTTATAGTAAGGAGAAAATTCTTTCAATGTCTGTTATGGATATTCTTCCTGAAAAAATTAAAACTATAAACATTATAAAAGATTCCGAAAAGGGAAAACATAACTTCACTTTCCGAGATGAATATGTTTTTAAAATTGAGGAGAAAATAGATACTGAGTTAATCATCGATATCTTTAGATTAGGTGAAAAAGAGGTTGCTATGGTTATTTCTCGAGATATCACTGAACGTTTAAAAACAGAAGAATTACTGCGAAAATCAGAGAAGCTTGATGTGGTAGGGAAATTAGCTACAGCAATAGCTCATGAAATTCGAAATCCACTAACAACTATTAAAGGATTTATACAACTAATACAATCAATGAAAAATAAAGAAAATCAGTGGTACATAGATGTAATATCATCGGAAATTGAACAAATAGAAGTAATCACAAATAGACTTATGATAGTAGCTAAACCACAAGCAGTAAAGGTTCAACTCAATAATTTGAGCATGTTAGCAGAACAAGTTATAACGCTACTGCAACCTCAAGCAATGATGAAAAATATACAGATCAGAACAGAGCTTAAATCAGAAATTCCCTACATACCTTGTGAAGGAAACCAAATAAAACAAGTGTTTATCAATATCTTAGAAAATGCAATTGAAGCGATGTCAACGGGAGGAGAAATTTTGGTTCAAATCGATACACTTGATAGTCATCAAGTAAGTATTTGTTTTATCGATCAAGGATGTGGGATTCCAAGAGAACGTATCCCATATCTTGGAGAACCTTTTTATAGTATCAAAGAAAAAGGGGTTGGCTTAGGGTTAATGATCTGCTATGAAATTGTGAAAGCACATCAAGGAAAGATAGTTATTGAAAGTGAAATAAATAAAGGAACAACAGTTAATGTTATTCTTCCCATCTATTTTCTTTCTTATCAAAGGATTCTTTTAATTTCTTTCATGGGAAAGGCTTTTCGGTGATTACATACGTCGGTGTCGACTGGATATGACTACTTACAAATATTGAATGATTGGTATATCTTATACAATATTTTATGTAATCTTTGTATCACTTTTGGATTGCATATTATCACGATTTTCTTAGTTTCTTTTGACATGAGAGGATTGACCGTGACGACGGCAATATCCTCACAGAATAACTAGATGTTGATCCGTAATTCTCTCAATTAGTTGATTTTGTTTGTTTTGCATTTTAACATTCATAGTAGGGCTTCCTCCTTATGACTTTGAGTTTAGTTAAGTATTTATGTTTAAGAAATTTACGCTTTAAGTTTTTTTGTAGCTTCTATTAAGCGGCTTTTTGTAAACGGATTTTTTGCTTTTCTAGTGTATAGACATAGAAGAACCCCGAGTAATGGACCTTTTTCGAAGTGTCCATTATTCGGGGTATAGTTCATGAAAGGGTATTTTATTTAGATACTGGTATGACTGCACCTTTATATTTTTTAGTAATGAAGTCTTGTATTTCTTTAGAGCGAAGTACTTCTACTAACGCTTTTACTGTCTCTTTATTTTCATCGCCCTTACGTACAGTGATAATGTTTGCATATGGATTATCTTCACCCGATTCAACAGCGATTGGGTCTTTAAGCGGATCTAGCCCTGCATCTAACGCATAGTTCGCATTAATAACAACCGCATCACCTTCGTTGTTATTATAAATTTGAGGTAATAGGCCACCTTCTATATCTGCATTAAAAGTTAAGTTTTTAGGATTTTCTACAATATCATTAATCGTAGCTTCTGTTTTATTGAGGCCTTTTTTTAGCTTAATAACGCCCTCTTTTTCAAAAATAGATAGAATACGTCCTTGTTCAGCTACAGCATTACGCATAATAACTGTACCGTTTTTTGGAAGATCTTTTAAGCTATCATACTTTTTAGAGTAAATGCCGATTGGCTCAATATGAATAGCACCCGCATTTACAAAGTCATAGTCTGGATTCTCTTTTAACACTGATTTAAGATATGGAACGTGTTGGAAATAATTTGCATCAATCTCTTTATCAGCTAACGCTGTGTTCGGAATAATATAATCTTGGAATGTTTTAATTTCTAAATCAATTCCCTTTTCCTTTAATAATGGCTTTGCCTCTTCTAAAATTTCAGCATGTGGAATGTTTGATGCACCCACAAGGATTTTCTTTTCTTTGTCTGAAGAATCTGATCCGCTGTTAGTCGTACCGCAAGCTGCTAAACTTAATACTAATGCTGAGGAAACTGCTAAAGTTGATATCCACTTTTTCATAATTCATTTCTCCCTTATCGTTTATCTATTTTTGTTGTAAATATATCACCTATAAATTGAATAAAAAACAATGACTAAACATCATTATTATTGAGCTGAAACCCTTCAAGATATAACAAATTACCTAAACCACCTGCACCAACCCCAGCAACCAACTAGAAGGATTGTTGTAACTGTAATACCTGAAATTAATGCTGGCACCAGCTCTTAGTATGTTAGTTTGTCCGAAGTATACAGGGGAAAGGAAAGTTTTTTCTCCTCAAAAAAACCTTTCTACACATGAGTAGAAAGGTTGGTTAAACAATCCTTTCTCTCATCTTCCAAAGCACATTGCTTTGCAGGAATTGGCACCATATCAGTTAATTAACTGACGGTTGCCGGGCTTCACAGGGCACAGTCCCTCCACCTCTCTTGATAAGAGTCAAACAATATATTCAATTAAACGAAATATTTTAAATTCAGCGTTAATATAGTATGACAGTGATCTTATCATGACCAAATGGTAGTGTCAATCAAAAAAATGTTCAATTAATTTGAATTTACGAATGATTGCGTTAAATGTCTTGTTCCTGTAGCCCTTACGATTGCTTGTTCCAGGCCCTGCAGAAGCCTTCACTATCAAGAAGCGTGATAAAAACATCTATTGAATTAAATTCATGCATAACTATTATTAAGACGAAAGTTCTGATTTTTTTCGTATCAAACTACGCAGATAATTACATGGGAAATATGTCCGCCGCTATTTCGATTTCGACCGAAAAAAGCGATTTGGAAAAATCCCAAATCGCTTTTTTTATAGTATTATTTTTTAGGTGTTTTATTTAAAATAAAGCGTAGTTCATTGATATCATCATCAGATAGGGCATCTTCCTGAATGAATTGGACAAGCATGGATTTCAGGGCACCTCCATAAATACGGTTGATAAATGATTCGGTCTCGGCACGCTGGCACTCTTCCTGTGTATAGAGCGGGTAAAAGGTGTAAATTCTTAGATTTTTATCGACACCTACTACATCTTTTTGAACCAATCGATCGAGAAGAGTGCGTATGGTTTTCGGCTTCCAATCGGTACTCTCCTGTAAGGAAACTATGATGTCATTTGCTGTTTGAGGGGCTTTATCCCAAAGCACGTTCATGATTTCCCATTCTGATTCTGATATGCTAGGAATGTTTTTCTCCACTTTTCTCCCCTCCATTTTCTTTATAGATTCCTAAATCTTTTAAAATTGATAAAGTAATTTCTCCCGCCTTGCTTCCAGATGAATCATCTTCATTTTGTATATTGGTAGCAAAGAAATAAGTATCGTTCTTCGTCTCTACATACCCGATAAACCAACCATTGATGTTTTTTCCATTCACTGTTCCTGTACCTGTTTTTCCTGATAGGCGAGCTTCCTCATTCTTTTCTAAGAGCAGGGCGTCCTTCACAGCTTGGATATGCATTTCCTTATATCGCAATTGATTGTAATAAAAGGCTTGCAGCAGTTGGACTTGCTCGACTGGAGAAATTTTCAATGAGGATTCGAGCCAGAATTCACCCAATTCCCCGGATACATCGGCATTTCCATAATTTATCGCTTGCAGATTGGATTGTATTGTTTCAAATCCTGTCCTGCGATCTAATTCTTGGAAATACCAGTTTACCGAATTTTGTAAAGCGGATGAGACATCCTGATCCATATTCCAAGCGTCATAGGGTTGCTCAGTCCCATCCCAGGAAAGAGTGGATTCTTCGGGTGATATCACATTTGATTCTAGTGCAAATAAGGCACTATAGATTTTGTATGTGGAATCAGGTGATACCCGCAAAGTACTTTTCTCTTCATTATAAATGCGATATTGCTGTGCGTTATGATCATATAAAACAAAGCTTCCTTCATACCCTTTAAAGAATTGATGTAAATCTTCATAAACTACTCTGTCATTTTTAAAATAGTATCGGTCTTTTTCCGTCGCAAATGCGAAAACGAAAGGTAATTGGATTGTCAAAATGATACTGGCCAACACATAAATAAAGACGCTTTTCCTTATTGATTTTTTTTGGGAATGCTTATAGGCAGAAATTTGTTCAATTCGTTTTTTGATTTGAAGCTTGGAACCGTTTAATTGTGTCACTAACTGTAGATTACTTGACCGTTTTGAAAGATCCAAAAAATTAATGATAGTATTTCCATATTCACTAAAAGAGTTATCATCCAGTAACTGTAAAACAGATGTATCACATGCGATTTCCCGATCCAATCTCATTTCTCTAAACGCAAGCCAAACAAGGGGATTAAACCAATAAATGATTTGATAGAACAATATCAAGTAATTTGTCAGCAAATCCTTGTTTTTATAGTGATTCAGTTCATGAAGAAAGATATACTCGTAATTTTTCAAGCTAAGCCAGTTTTCATGCTGAGCAGGTAAGACGATATATGTTTGAAAAAGTCCGAATATCATTGGAGATTGGACTCTTTTCGAAATAACGATCTCCATTGATTTTTTTATCCGTAGTCTTTTCTTGCATTCTTCGAAAAGCACGAGAACTTCTTGATTGGAAAACGGAGAAGAATAATTCTTTATCCTTCTAATTGTGAGCCATCCACGAACCATAGTAAAGGTAAATAAAAGCATCCCTGATATCCATAAACCCATCACTCCCATATTAAGTAAGGACAGGTTCGGCCGATTGACCGATACAGAAAAGTCTTGTATGAGGTGTAGGCCCTGCATCATATCAGTTCCAGTTTTTTTCATATTAGAGCTGGCTGCATGAATCTGATTTATATCCCCACTGCTAAAGACAGAATTTAAATTATATAAATCAGTAGGTATGAATGGAAGTGCTAAAGCCATAAAAAGAAACATCCACAAATGATAGTGCCATTTTGCTGTTAATTGTCTTCCAAACCATTTTCGTATAAGTAGGATAACAGTAACGGAAAATGAAGACACCAATAAACCTAATATAAAATGAGTTAAAAACATGTCCTTCGATACCTACTCTCTTGATTTTTAAATTTTAAAAAACAGGTATATAGCATATTTATAGTAGCGTGATGGTTAAAAAAAGAAGAATTGACTTTCCTTGATTACATATGTAATACTATACTACAGATGTAATCAGACTACAAACGTAATCCGTTAAAACTCCTTGCATGGGGTTGTTTTTTCATTCGTACATAAGAGTCTAATCAAATAATTAGGAGGTTTATATCATGAACAAAAGATGGTTTTATCAAATACTGGCACCAATAGGATTGGTGCTTATGGTTGCAGGCTGCTCAGATGAGAAAAAACAGGTTGTACAACAAGCAGAAACAGAACATACCGGGGGAACTAACCAAACGTCAGAAAATATTACGGCAAAAGAAACCGCAATGGAGAAGTTTGAACAACTTGAAAAGGAATATGATGCAAGGCTTGGGGTCTATGCTATTGATACAGGAACGAAAGAAACCGTGGAATTTCATGAGAACGAACGATTTGCGTATGCATCTACATTCAAAGCCCTAGCCGCAGCTGTATTGTTAAAGCAAAATCCGATATCAGTACTTGAGGAAATAAGGACATTCACCAATGAAGATATTGTTACCTATTCTCCGATTACAGAAGACTTTGTGAACAAAGGAATGAGTCTTGGAAAGATAGCTGAAGCAGCGATGCAGTATAGTGATAATACAGCAGGAAATCTTCTGTTCAAAGAATTAGGCGGACCAGATGGATTTGAAAAAGCGTTACGAGAAAGTGGCGATACTATCACAATGGCTGACCGTATTGAACCAGATTTGAACGAAGCTATTCCTGGGGAATCACGGGATACAAGTACCCCTAAAGCACTTGCAACTACCCTTGAGGTGTTTGGAATCAGTGAGTACCTTCCTGCCGATAAGCGAGAAATTTTCACAAATTGGCTAAAAGGGAATACTACAGGTGATTCCCTCATTCGAGCTGGTGTACCAGAAAGTTGGGAGGTTGGAGATAAGAGCGGAGCCGGTGGCTATGGAACTCGAAATGATATAGCGATTGTGTGGCCGCCAAATCGAGAACCGATTATTATAGCGATCATGTCAAGTCGCAATGAAGAGAATGCAAGCTTTAATGATAAACTCATCGCAAAGGCTGCAAAAGTGATTGCTCAGGCGTACTCTAACAACAAATAGATCAAAATTGTAGAGAAAGAGTACGACACTTTGGGTGACGAACGTTTTTTACTTCAAGAAAGTTTGTGAAATAATATACTTCAATTAAAGGGTGCAAGAGTTAAAGAGCCGGCTGCTATCCCAGCCGGCTTTTTTTGTTGAAAAACAGTTTAAATTTCTATATGTTAACTTGTTATGGTTGCATGATAAACGATTTGAATATTACGGGGAAGAAGCATTTGAAAAAAACAAGAGAAAAATCGGAAAGTTCTCCAGCGCCTACACGATATTCTCCGTTCGCGCCATTTCTATTGCTTCTTCGCGGTTTTTGACGTCAAGCTTCGAGTAGAGATTCGAGCAGTAATTGCGGATCGTTCCCTCCGATAAAAATAGCTTGGCGGCAATCGACTTGTAGCGCAGCCCGTTTGACAGATGCTCCAGAATCTCCATCTCGCGTTTCGTAAGCCCGTACGGGTAGTTTTCCTTACTTGAGCCGATCTTCTCCAACTGCTCGCGCTGACGCTTCATCTCTTCGAAAACTCGCGTAGCGACCGATTGGTCGATCCAGGTTCCTCCGTTATAAATAAGTTTCAAGGCTTCCTTCATCTCCCGCGGATGAATCGACTTCAGCATGTAGCCTTCCGCCCCGCGCTCCAATGCAGTTGCCGCCTGCAAGGTATCCTCAAACGTTGTCATGAGCACAATCTTCATATCAGGCCATCGTTGTTTCATCTCAAGTAAAGCTTCAAGCCCGTCCATTTCCTGCATGCGAATATCCATCAGCACGATATCCGGCTGCGACCGCTCACAATGTTCCAATGCTTCGCACCCGTCCACCGCCTTACCAACAACGGTAAAATCAGCATGCTGATCCAAAAGTTGCTTCAAACTGTCGGTAATGATCGCCTGGTCATCAACGATCAGCAGGCGAATCGTGTCATGTACTGGCTCTGTCTGTAACAGAATATTACATATGACGAAAGTTCCTTGCCCAGACCCGGAATGAACGGACAGCGTGCCATGAAATGGTTCAAGCCGTTCCTTCATCCCATTGAGCCCAAATCCGAATTGGATTTCTTCCATTCCGATGCCGTTATCTTCGATCTGTAACCGGAGCTGATGACTATCGAAATGCAGTTGAACGGATATCAAGCTCGCCTGGCCGTGCCGAACCGCGTTGGTTAGAGACTCTCGAAGGCAGCGATACAGACAAAAGTTTATTTTTTGCATAACTCGAGTCTCACCTGATTACGTCTTCAACTATGTATTAAAAATCGCTGAACTTAATGAGTTAGCTTCTAAAATACTTCACGCTAAAGAGGAAAATAAATACATGATACACTTTGGAATATAAGCCTTTTTGTTTTTTATCTTATCTAAATTAACGGGTTCCCTTTTGAGGTGCAAACTATGAAAATCACATCACATTTTTTTGTCACTAATATCAATGCAATTCTCAATGGGTTTCTCTAATTAAATATCAATAATAAACGCAGAGAAGGGATAGCTTAATAGCTATCCCTTCATCTTAATTTCACTATCTAATCCCGTTGGTTGAAGAAAGTTGTTGTCTGTTTTTATTGAGTGTCTTCGTCGCCCTTGTACTCCAAAATATCACCTGGCTGACAATCCAAAGTCTTACATATCGCTTCTAATGTTGAAAAACGAACCGCTTTTGCTTTTCCATTTTTCAGAATGGAAAGATTCGCCATAGTAATTCCAACCCTCTCCGAAAGTACTGTTACGCTCATTTTCCTTTTTGCCAACATCACATCAATATTGATGATAATCGCCATGATATTCACCTCAGATCGTTAAATCATTGTCTGATTTTATATTAATAGCTTCTTGTAAAAGTCTTTGGAGAACAGCAGCAAAAACGGCGATCACCATTGAGGCGAAAATAATGACCAATCCGATTGGTATGAAACTTGGAGGGTCAACTCTTTTCGCCATGAGATAGTAGAGTGGCATACCTAATAGGTACAAGATACTGATCGTGATGGCACAGTGTTTTATATTCTTTAAAGCCTTTACCGATAATTCCGAGAACGCTTGGTTCTTATCAATATAGCTTAAAAGTTTAAAAGCTTGATAAAGAGCGAAATAAAAAGGGATCGCTGCCACGTACATATCGATTAAAACGAGAGATTTCATATAAGCAATATCTGGATACAATTCCCCAGCAAAATTCCCGATCTTAGGCACCAAAAATATGCACAATGCAAGAACTGCAATTCCAACCAGGAAAATAATTACCTTTAAGAAAGTGGTTGAACCTCGTTTAACATTCATTTAAAATACCTCACTTATTTAATGACAACATGATTTTATCATATTATTTATCGTTTTACAATAAAATCATATTGTTTCTTATTGTATTATTATTGTTACATGAATTCCTTCGATATACTTGTTTTTTCGATCATATCCATGAAGGGCATTCAAACATTCCGAGTAAGACTCCGTATCATTCTTTGTTGGTGGTTGAGGAGAGAAAGAGAAGCAAGTCTTGCATTCTTTTGAGAGAAATCATCAAGATCTATATAAGCTGGAGCAAGAGAATAAACAGAATTTGTGGAAGAGTCATCTCCTGCTCTAATATAGACGGGCAGCATTAATGTAATAAATGAAGTGGTAATTGAGTAGGTTTGTGAAACATTGTACTTAAACAAACGGGTGCGTGTGCGGCCGCGCCTAGGTCGTATCATATAGCGGGTGGGATTCCCATCGAGTAAGAACTAGCCATTCGCTCGTAGCGAGTTAATAAAGTTCACCTAACAATATTGTAAGATGTGCTAACAATATTGTTAGGTGAACTTCATATGTTTTAAGCCGTACCATTTAGAATAAAGTTTAATCGTTTATAAAAATGATAAACCAAATCAATACTTGATTTTGGTTTTCCTTAATCCTATAGGGGCAGGTTAGTTGACGAAGACCCGTTTGCTTTATGGTATAGTTTATTAAAATTCAGTTTGTAGTTTATGGGGGAAATTTAGTGTCAAATAAGTGGAAATATGCAATGGGATTGTTTTTAAAAAAAAGAGAAAGTACTAAACGTACTAAACCATTTATACTGATTGGATATTTAATGAGGATATTAATGGGCTTAACTTTTATATTAGTTATAATTAATGATTTTAATTTTAATTACATTAAATATATAATTCTTTTATTAGGAATTGATTCAATAATAGATGGATTTGAAAGTTTTTTTAAAAAGGAAAATAAGAGGCAGATGTTAGTAGATTTTGGTATTGCTTTTATATGGTTCGTAGTATTTTTTATAAGTGGTTCGTAATGTTTTATATGGAACTAACGAGTGTTTTACTTCAATAAGGAAGGTTGCTGAGGCAGCCTTTTTCTTATGGCACTAGCGGGACAGATTAGTTGAATAAGAAGGGAAAACAAACTTTTCATTGAATTAATTAGGATCAATTTAATAAAAGGAGAGACTCATCTGTTCATGAAATTATCAATGTCACAACTATTTGCTTTAGAGCATTTTACAAAGTATGCAAGGAACCATAAACATCAAGCTAAAGCAACCATTAATCACATATTAAAAATGTCAAATATCTCGGATAAGATATTTGAAAATGCTGTTGTTAATTTAAAGACTCACGCAAAGATTGGCCTACATTTTCATCCAGATAGACCAGATTCGACTATGAAAAGCGTTGCTGAAGCACTGCTTGAGCAGGGAATATATAAGAGCCAGTTTGAAACATTTATATCTAATGGCAGCGTATCCGCATACTCTGGTGGTGAACGCGACATTTGGGAGAAGAGAATTTTTGGAGGAGCATATCAACTGGAGGGCACAACCAATAACCAACGGCCTAAATATGGGACACTTAATTTGATGTTACATCCAGATGGGCCTGCACCACGTTTTGGATCATGCTATTTTATTCTTTCCCCTGAAGTCTCATATCGTTCCACCTACACGTATTTGGATTCACATCAAGACCCAAAAGAAAAGGGTACTTATGAAGAGTTTGACATCATTTTGGCTGCACTCTTGGAAGAGGCGTTCTTAAGAGATTTTGCAATCGGTGAAAGAAATCTGACGCCAGCAAGATTAATCAATCATTTACTGGTTAACCTAGAAAACCCGTTTATGGACCAAGCAAACAAAGAGCCAAACCGCAATCTTAACCACTATCTTGAAGCCCAAGTTCATGGGGATATTTCACTTAAAGAAGACGTGGAAGTGCTTGTTGCAGACCCTTCATTCAAGGACACTTATGTAGGGAGAACAATGGAACAAATATGCCTTAAGTATTCTATTGATCTATATTGGCACATGGGTTTTGTACTTATGGTAGATGAGGTTCCTGCGGATTTTAGGGGTCCATCAATGACTTCCTTGGCAAAACGCATTGCACAAAATAATTTTATCGATGCGAACATAATTGGATCTGCTGTTATGGACTTGAAACGCAATCCAGTATCTTGGAGTGATCGCGGAACTTATAAGGAGATACTTCAGGAATTAAAACTATTGTGGCACGTTTTAGTGAGATATGGAAAGACTGGTATGTCAACACTAAATCAAACAACTTTTTTAAGGGCTAAGTTTCGATAAGCCACCGGACTTAAGTAGCCAAGTG
>NZ_JBHZPE010000068.1:0-15156 GCF_042787985.1 Peribacillus sp. YIM B13481 | reverse complement strand
TGGTCAATGAAAATTTGAGAGGGGGCTTTCCCCTTTTTATATTCCTTAACAGCTTTTGTTTTAAATTCCGGACTATAGGAAATAGATCGCTCGGAAGTACTAATGATATTTGGATTCTTTTCAAGTTCTTTAATCTGAAATTCAGTATATATATTCTTACTCATAGAAACCCTCCGTCCATACTCATTACATCTATTGAAACATAAAAAAACCCGGATAAGGGACACTTTTTTATGTGTGTCCGTTATCCGGGGTATAGTTCAATATAACAAGGCTTCTTTTTAATGAGCTTCTCCTATAATTATAGTGTTTTTTATTAAGATACAGATTTAAGTTCCTTTGCTAAATGGGGTACAGCCACATCGCCATCAAGATAAGGTGAATTTGTATCATCATAACGAAAAAAGCGCTATTCTTTTTGTAGAAATATACAGGAAGGATGGCGTTTTCTATGAGTTTTTCTGTTTCAGACGAAATGAATCTCTTTTCTCAAGAACTTCAAAACTACTTATCTCCGTCTTCTCTACAACAATTAGCTAAAAAAGTTGGGTTTGTTCAACGTACAAGTAAATATCAAGCACAAGAATTAATTGCTTTATGTGTATGGCTTAGTCAACAGGTCGCGAGTACACCACTCACACAATTGTGTAGCCGTCTCGAAGCATCTACAGGTGTCCTCATGAGCCCTGAAGGGCTTAATCAACGATTTAATGGTTCAGCCGTACAGTTTCTTCAACAAGTTCTAGCTAATCTTCTAACTCAAAGAATTCATTCAACACAAGAAATACTTCATCCATACTCCACGACTTTTAAACGTATTCGGATCCTAGATTCTACAACATTTCAACTTCCAGATAAGTTTGCTTCACATTATCAAGGTTCTGGCGGAAGTAGCCATACCGCAGGTGTTAAAATCCAACTTGAATATGACTTATTGAGTGGGAAGTTCCTCCACGTTTATGTAGGAGAAGGGAGAGAAAATGATAAAACCTTCGGTTCCACGAGTCTACTAACCATTCAACCGATAGACTTATACATAAGGGATTTAGGGTATTTCGACTTACACGACTTACAGAAAATGAATGATGAAGGTGCTTACTATGTCTCACGTTTGAAGTTGAATTCTCGTATATATCGTAAGAATGATGAACCAGAGTTTTTTCGAAATGGGACTGTGAAGAAAGGTACTCTCTTTATTCAGTTAGACACGGAAGAGCTTATGAATCAATTACAACCTGGTCAAACACTTGAAATTTCAGAAGCATACATTGGGCTGTATCAAAAACTACCCGCCCGAGTGATTATTCATCGACTAACTGAGGTACAAACAGAGAAAAGATTGAAAGAACAAGCAAAAAAAGAAAAGAAGAAGGGCATTACCTATAGAGACCGAAGCAAACGATTAAGTGGAATGAACGTATATATTACAAATCTTTCTTTAGAAGACGTTCCAACGGAACATATTCATGAACTGTATTCGTTACGTTGGCAGATTGAAATTCTATTTAAGACATGGAAATCTTTCTTTCAAATTGACAAGTGCAAAGAGATTAAGAGGGAACGCTTAAAAGGTCACTTGTATGGGCAACTTATTAGCATTTTACTCTGTTCATCTACGATGTTTAGAATGCGTCAGTTACTTTTAGATAAGAAAAAGAAGGAGTTAAGTGAATATAAATCCATCTATATAATAAAAGACTATTATTTATTGTTTTATCAAGGATTACAAAAGGACGCCAAAGAATTATCAAAAATTTTTCTACGTCTGTTTCACCTTTTGGAGAAAAACGGACGGAAATGTCATCGTTATAACAAGAAAACGGTCTTTGATATCTTAGGTATTGTGTATGATTGTACGTCACAAAAACTTAAAGCTGCCTAATATTTTTTTAAAAAACCTATTTGATGGTTTTTTTGTCATGCGCATTTTTAGTGTTACCATAGCAAATTAAAGGGAACACACTTTTATATTATCTCTTGTGCGCTTAGCTTGATGGGCATGGGATCCTGCCAACAAAACGCGGAAAACTTACGCTAAGAGAAATTTAGGATTAAAGAAGCCGATTTGCCCAACGCTAAGGGAGTAACATCAGGAAAAATTCAGATTTACAACGGGCAGGAAATCCAAATATTAAAAGCCTAATTTCTCGCTTTTAACACCGAGAAATTAGGCTTTGTGTTATTTGAACTCTATAGGCTGTATAGTTTCTATGAATAAATAGTTGATAAGATTGTTGAGACTAAAAAGATGGTCAATAAAAATTGAGTGTCTGCTCAATATTTATTGCCTCCAGGCAAGAAGGGTTTTCTATCCCAGTTTTCCACTTGCCTCTACAATTTGATTAAGAAACTGTTCAACCTCTTCTTGACTTTTTCCAAGTTTACTTACAAACCGGTTCAGTTCCTTCCCTTCTTTAAAAGCAATAAAGCTTGGGATTCCGTACACCTCCAGCTTCTCTAATACCTCTGGAAAATGTTCACGATTTACTGCAATCATATCTACTCTTTCTCTATACGCTTCTTCCAAGATGGGCATAAATAAATCGGTATGCTGACAGTCTGGGCAATATTCGGCATAGAATTTGGCCATAACTGGTTGTGTTGATAAAATCGCCTCTTCAAACTCTTGTTTTGTTTTAATCTCTTTCATTATTAAAATCCTCCCCATATTTGGTTCTCATTAATAGATTGATTGTTTCCACTACATAATTCACTTGCATCAAGATATTTTTCGCAATCCAGAGCAGCCATACAACCACTTCCCGCAGCTGTAATGGCCTGGCGGTATTTATGATCTTGAACATCCCCGCAGGCAAATACACCTGGGATATTCGTTTCGGTTGTACCAGGATTCACCATGATATATCCCATATTGTCTGTTTTGATTTGATTGTCTAAAAATGCTGTATTCGGTTTGTGCCCAATGGCAATAAAAATACCGTCAGTTTCCAGAACTTCCTCTTTTCCTGTTTCGCTGTTTTTTACTTTCAAGCCAGTAACGTGTCGATCCCCTGCGATCACTTCTTCAGGAATGGAACTTAGGCTCCACGTAATTTTTGGATTCTTTTTGGCACGGTCTTGCATAATTTGGGAAGCGCGAAGGTCCTTTCTGCGGTGAACAACCTGAACCTCCGAAGCAAACTTCGTTAAAAAATTTGCCTCTTCCATAGCAGAATCTCCGCCCCCGACAACGATAATTTTCTTTCCTCTAAAGAAAAATCCATCGCATGTTGCACAGGTGCTTACCCCACGCCCAATATTTTTTCTTTCCCCTGGAATCTCCAAAAGTTTCGCTGAAGCTCCCGTTGAAATGATTAAAGATTGCGTTTTAAGCTCCCCTATTCCTTCCACCGTTAAGGTAAAAGGGTTATTGGAAAAATCGACTTTTTTAACCCAGCCTCTTTTAAACTTTGCTCCAAAAAACTCAGCTTGCTTTCGCATGTTCTGCATCAACTCTCGTCCCATAATCCCTTCAGGAAAACCAGGAAAATTCTCGACATCTGTTGTCAATGTCAATTGCCCCCCGGGTTCAGGCCCTTCAATGACCAAAGGACTTATGTTAGCACGTGCTAAATAAATTGCTGCGGTTAACCCAGCAGGTCCAGTTCCTAGAATAACGGCTTTATACATTGCTTACCTCCTTATCTCTTAGTCATGAATATTAATTTGCAATATTCGTGCCAATCTTTAATTCCTTGCAAAATCACTATTTTTTCAGCCTCTTATAGGTTAATCATTCCTATTTTCTATCACGGTTGAGAAAAATTTTTTCAAGACCAAGAAAACATGTACCAACCCAAATTTCATACGGTGGATTTAAAGCCAAGAAAGTTATAAAGGAAAGATACAAGATAGTTGTTGTAACACTTGAACAATATTTGCAAATCCATCGGCACCATTAAATCGAATAATGGTACAAAAAGGCTAGAAAGACATATGGGAAATGGGCATATGGCAATACCGCCAACATTTATGGAAGCTTATCACGGTAAAGACACTTACAGTCACAAAACGGAGAGCAAGCGAGAGCCTAAGAGGATGATACCCGCTTTGGCTTATCATAATAACAAGGACCACATAACGGACAAAGAAGCAGAATTTTTATTGATCCAGCACAAAATAATGAATTCATTTCAAAGCAAGGGTTAATTGAAGCATATAATCAATTTCAGCAAAGAAAACAAAGGGAAACCGGGGATTTGGTGGATTGGTTTAAAAAGTGGAATTAAATAGAGAAAATTATTGCTTGTATTGTCAAAGAAGGTTCCCAAAGGTTGAATGGTTAAAACCTCTTTATGGTTGGACTAATGGGGATCTGGAAGGATACTTTTGTGAACAGCACTATTACCAGGTAAAAGCTTTCAATGATCGCCAGAATAAAGCGTATGAGGAATATAATAATAAATAAAGACCCAATCAAACATATTTACCCATTCATAAGATATGAAAAAAGGTGTGTTAGACTATGGGCCGTCTGGAAAAAACATTATGGTCTACCAATGAGACATTTAAATTAAGTGATTGGCGTCTAAATGAATTCCGTAATCCTCCTCATCATGTTTACCTTTACCATTTTAGTCCTTACCTTTACCATGATAATCCTCATCATGTTAATCCTTACTTTTACCATGTTAATCCCTATTATTAGACGTAAGAGGTAAAGCCATCTTTTTTAAGGAGGCTTTTTATTATGATTAGTTGTAGATCCGCATTTTCTCCATTAAATTCGGAATGGCTTTAAATCAATAGATTAGAAAAACCCCGGTGACTAGCCGGGGTTATCGGTATTGCTTCTATTTCCTCTTTAGAGGCAGCCACTTCTTTTTTAGTGGTTTCCACCTCTTCTTTAGCCATTAATAAGAGCTGATTTTCATTTTGTTCCAGCTTTTTTACCACGGAAGCGGATACTTCTTCTACTATTTTATCTAAACGCTCATTAAACCTTTTATCTCGCTCTTCTTCATATTTAGATTTTTCGTTTAGGCGTTCCACTAAAACGCGGATCAGTTCGGATGTTTTTCTATGGTTTTGTTTTGCTGGTCCATTCTGGCCGTTATATCTTGTTCAAAACGCGTTATGTCGGAGGGTAGGCTTGTATCGGAAGGAATTATACCTTTGCTTTTATTATATTGCTACAATTGACTTTGTAGTCGCTTCAAGGGTTATACCAGGGCGGTTTCGCTGCTTTATTAGGTCTTCGAAAATCATAATGTTTGAATCGGTATAATTACGGTTTCCTTTATCGTCTTTATGGAAGGTATAGCCGTTTTGTTCCAGCTGCCGCGCATCTGCGAACAATAGATTGCGTTGGAGTTCCACGGAATAACCGGTGCGCCCATCGTCTCAACATCCTCGATATTACGCGAAAAATTTTCTGGCGCGAAATTATTATTTTTAAAGACATTTTTCATAAGTGAACCCGCTACAATTGAAGTTAATAACATCAATAAGCCAATCATATTTGTGATTAATGCGATTACCATTGTAACTAGTGTTCTTCTAATTGTAGAGCCGTGGGTTCGTTTTGACTAATGGCTCCACTAAAGAATTAAGAATCCCGGATTATTCCAGGCATTCCCGTTACACACATGGCTAAAAGGACAACAAGGAATGAGCTCATTAAACAGTAGAGCCCGCCTCTTCTTAGGGTGTAAGGACAGACCGGACACACATTCACTATTTAATCGATTCTAAGCAGGGGAGTATTCAACCCGCTTTTCTTTTGCAAGATATAGCCCCTCTCCGTCTAAAGGGGTGAATACCCGAAATTTTCTCAATTGCTTTCCATAAACATGGATCGTGATAGCTGGTTTATTACCTACCCCCTCCAAGATATGACAGTCTGCTGGAGGCAGTAGCTTTCCTGTATTCTGCTCGTTTACAATGATAGTATCAGTATGCTGTAACTTAACAATATTGCCCCCAGATAATTCCTCTAATCGTATATAATTAGTCACTTTAACCTTACCCGCGACAACTCCTTCTGCTCCCCATGTATCATCGTGATCATGAAGAGTGGTCTTCTGACCGGGCTTCCAGACTAGCGCAATCACTTCGAAACGATCCTCTGGGTCACAATACAACAGATGCCGCGAGTACCCTTCCTCACTTGGTCCTCTTTTCTCAGAAGGAAGCCATGATTGGGATTGAATTAATTTACCAACTAACCTTTCTGCTTCCACAACACATTCGTTATCATTCTGACTCCGTTCCACCATAACCGTCATATCATGAACAAAATTTTTGAAATCATATTCATTCGTGTGATCCATTTTAATTCCTCCCCAATATTCTTATGTTTTACTTTCCTGTATGGGAAAGTTGCTTGACTGCTTGTTCTAACTGAAGTAGAGCTTTTTCCATAGTAGAGCGGGGACATGCGATATTCATTCTCATAAAGCCTTCTCCCCCTAGACCATGTGAGCTCTTCCCGTTTCCAGATCCTTCCTACCAGATTATGCGGGCTGCAAAGGATTAACATTTTAACGGAAGAATCAATCTGAGCCTTTAAAACTGCAAAATCCATCGTGTATCGTTCCGTACTGTTTTTCGATTCCCAACTTTGAAAATATTTTCATAAATATTCAAAAAAAGATTGCAATTGAAATTTGCAATCCCAGGGTAAAAGGTATAAGATTCTGTCGTTCTAACCTGCGGTAAAGTGCCGAGTAACGAGTTTTCCATTCTTCCGCAGCTTTGGGGTACCTGCCCTTACCTATGAACAAAGTCTATTTAAAAATTGTAATGTCCGTTCATGCCCTGTATTTTCAAAAATTTGTTGAGGTGTTCCTTCTTCAACGATTACACCTTTATCAATAAATACGACTTTATCCGCTGCTTCACGCGCAAAATTCATTTCATGTGTCACTACAACCATGGTCATTCCTTCTTTAGCAAGTTCTTTCATGACCTTTAGAACCTCACCAACTAACTCAGGATCTAACGCGGATGTAGGTTCATCAAAAAGCAGAACTTCAGGTTCCATAGCCATCGCCCGTGCAATTCCTACACGTTGTTGTTGTCCACCGGATAGCTGGGATGGATAGTGGTTCGCCCGTTCTGATAATCCTACCTTTTTCAGCAATTGAAGAGCCTTCGTATGAGAGGATTCCTTGTCTTGTTTACGAACGTAAACAAGACCCTCCATAACATTTTCAAGTGCAGTCATATGAGGGAACAAATTGTAACCTTGGAAAACCATACCCGTTTGTTGACGGAACTTAATAACCTTATCTTTTGGAACTGGTTTTTTATCCTGGAAATCCAAAGAATACTTTCCAAGCTTAATGGTCCCTTTTGTAGGCGTTTCCAATAAATTCAGGCAACGTAACAAGGTTGTTTTCCCTGAACCCGATGGCCCAATAATACAAACTGTATTGCCTTCCTCAATTTTTAGATCGATTCCCTTTAAGACCTCTGTTTGTCCAAATTGTTTATGCAGGTTCTTTATTTCAATCATGTATATTTCCCCCTATCAAATTAGCCCGTCACATAACGATCGAGTCGTTTTTCCATCTGTCCTTGTGCATTCGAAAGAACGGTACTGAAAATCAAATATATAAATCCTGCTAGACAATAGAGTACCAATGGTTCATAGGTTGTTGCGGTAATTTGCTGAGCAACTCTAAACATTTCAGTCACCGTAATGGTAGCAGCCAACGATGTATCCTTTACCAAGCTAATAAAACTGTTTGCCAAAGGTGGGACAGATACTCTTGTTGCCTGAGGGAGAATAATTCTTTTTAATGCCTGCGGATAGCTCATCCCAATAGAATAAGCCGCCTCCCATTGCCCTTTGGAAATGGAGAGTATAGCCGCACGAATAATCTCTGAGTTGTAGGCGCCAACACTAAGCGTAAAACCGATAATTGCAGCAGGAAGGGGGCTAATCGTAATGCCTATACTCGGAAGGCCATAGAAAATGATAAACAACTGAACAAGCAGCGGTGTTCCCCTAATCACCCATACATAAAATCTTGCAACAGCGTCTAGGAGTTTAATTCCCGAGATCCGAGCTAATGCCGTAAGTAAAGCAAGAAGGAGTCCCAGTAAAAAGGATACTAATGTCAAGGGAACCGTAAACGCAACCCCAGCTTTTAACATCGGGAAAAAGGAATTTACAATGATGTCAACAATTTGGTCCATTCTATCATCAGCAAACATGTAGAACCCTCCCTATTTTGAAACATCTTTTCCAAAATATTTTTGTGAAATACTTAAATATTTACCATCCTTCATCATGTCGGAAAGCGCTTTATTTACGGACTCTTCCAATTCTTTGTTCCCTTTTCTCATCATGACCCCCATTTTTGCCGGATCATCAAGTTCTGCGACAGATTTAACCGGTGCATCAGGTTTTTGCTTTTTGAAATCTAGGTAGGATAGTCCGTCATTTACAACCGCATCCGCACGTTTTGAAAGTAATAAATCAATGGATTGATTAAAACCTTCTACTCCAACGATCTCAGCACCATAAGATGCTGCTATATCTTTATAGTTACTAGTTAATGTCTGAGCTGATTTTTTTCCTTTCAAATCTTCAAATGATTTAATCGTATTATTGTCCTTGTGAACAATTAAGAAAGGTTTTGACATAATATACGGCACTGAAAAATCGTATTTTTTCTGGCGGTTAGGAGTAATTCCTACATTATTAGCAATAATATCGAACCGCTTTGAATCGAGTCCTGCGAACATACCGTCCCATTGGGTTTCAATGAATTCTGGTTTCACACCAAGTCTTTTTGCTACTTCCTCCGCGATTTCAACATCAAAACCGGTTAACTTCCCTGAAGAATCATGGTAGCTAAAAGGTGCAAAGGTTCCTTCTGTTCCAATTTTAATGGTCCCACTCGATTTAATTTGCTCTAGCATATCCCTGCTCTCATCTGCGTGTTTGCCTGGTTGACTTGCTGCCTGATTTTCGGCCTTTCCGCATGCAGATAATATAAGTGCTACGAGTATCGAAAAAGCGATGATGATGAAAATTTTTTTCATATATAATTCCCCCTAAGTAGCGTTGTATAAATAGTGCCATAGTTTTCAGTTTAATTATTCTTTCTGTTTGGAGCCAAAAGGTAAATACCTTATAAAAGGTGGTTCTGTCCATTTGGTAAATAGAACACTAGTGTTCCCTCCTTTATTTTTAAAAAATGGATGATTTGCAGATTTTCAGCTTCATTATTCTGTATAATTTTAATATTCTGTAAATTTAGTCTATATTTTTATAATGAACTCCACCTCCTCCTTTTCGTTATCATATTATGCAAGAGTTGTGCCAAAATAAAACCCTTGTTAATTCAACATTCCTACTATCGAACCAGTTGAGAAATTCTCATTTCCGCGACGAATATAGTAATAACCTCCCGTTCCGTACTGTTTTTTGGTTCCCAAATTTGGAAAGAATAATTCCAAATTTGGGAAATATCCCCCACAGAGACGAAAAAAGATTGCAAATAAAATTTGCAATCTTAGGTAAAGTGGATCAAACTTTTAGATTGTATCATTCTAGCTTACGATAAAGTGTCGATAAACTAATTTTTATTCTTCCGATACTTTTTCCTTATCTTTTCGAACTTAACACCTAAGAAGAAACTTTGGATAATGAATTTTTCATATTCGGCCACCATCTCATCTAAACTTAACACTCTGGTATGAATAGGTGCTTGAAATTGGTACAAATAATCCGGAAGTTCATGAAAGCCAAGTATATCCGATTCTGCCATATTCACCATATACTCCACAACATTTTCTAACTGTCTAATAATCTCGGGCCAATCATATTGGAATAGCCATTGATCTAATTGTGGATCCATAGTTAATTACAGACGACTTAACTTCGAACATTGCTTACAAATGAAGTACGGGAGAAAGAAGGGACTGTCGTCCCTCCTCTCCTTCAATAACTTTGTATGCAGGGATATTTAACCTAAACACTCAACAAATCTGGTTCAATTCCTATCCTCGGCTTGATTACCCCCGCACGACGGGTACGCTAAAAGCCTCCCCGATTACGGAAGAAAATCTTTTGACCGACCCTCAAGAAGTGATACTGCACTGATTCTATCAGATTTAAGGAGCTTCCCTTTTCCTTTTTTATACATCACTTGCCTCCTTGCTTCGCTAATCTCTTAAAATATGAATATTAATTTGCAATATTCATGCCAGCATATTATTCCTTTAACCGCAATGAAATTGACAAATCCTCCAGCCGTACCGTTATTCTAATGCCATTTCGAGATCCTTCCATATATCTTCTACATCTTCAATTCCAACCGAAAAACGAACGAGTCCATCATAAAGACCTGCTTTTTCTCTTTCTTCTTTAGGGATTATCGCATGTGTCATCGAAGCTGGATGTTGAATTAATGTACCTACATCTCCTAGGGAAACTGCTAAAGTACTCAGTTTTACAGAATTCATAACTTTAACACCTGTTTCGTATCCTCCCTTCAAGACAAAAGAAATCATTGCTCCAGGACCTTTCATTTGTTTCTCCATGATATTTTTATCTTCAAAACTTGCTAGCCCTGGAAAATAAACTTTCTCTATAGCCTTATGTTTTTCCAAGCGTTCAGCCAAAATTTGTGCATTTTCTTGTGAGCGGTCCATGCGAATGTGCAAAGTACGTATCCCTTGAAAGAGAAGCCATGCATCCATAGGGGCCAAATTTGCTCCCATAGTCTTCTGTACTTCTTTTCTCATTGGATCAATAATTTCCTTGCTGGAAATCACTAGTCCACCAATAAGATATCCATGACCCGACAAATATTTCGTTGCACTGTGGACAACAATATCAATGCCGCATAGAATAGGATTTTGTAAATATGGGGACAAAAACGTATTATCAACAATAGTCAAGATACCCTTTTGCTTGGCGATCGCAGCTACACTCTTCATATCCACTAAGGAAAGCGTGGGATTAGAAGGAGTTTCAAAGTAGACCACTTTCGTTCTATCTGTAATGTGTGGTTCAAGCTCTTCCCCTGTCTTAAACGGTACAAATGTTACATCAATTCCAAATTTCTTTACCGTTTTGGATAGAAATGCGTGCGTCGCACCATACAACGCTGTGTGTGCAACAACGTGATCTCCTGCCTGCAAAACACCCAAAAGGCAGCCAGTTATGGCAGCCATTCCAGATGAGAAAGCCAAACACCCTTCACCAAATTCCAATGCCGCTACCTTCTCTTCCAGTTCTCTTACATTTGGATTTCCCAGGCGTGAATACATAAATCCTGGATCTTCTCCTGCGAAGCGTTGTGCTCCTACTTCTGCATTATCAAAAACAAATGTTGAAGTCAAATAAACAGGGGAGATGTGTGAGCCATGCCCTGGATCTTTATTTACTTTTACTAGCTTTGATGAATAGTTCATTATTTTTATGCCTCCTAATTTTAGTAAACTGAAATGCTGCCGTTTTTATTTCTTCCCATTAGTTGTATGCAAATCTTTATATGCAAAAATTATGCCAATTCTGTAAACCTTATAAAATCTACAGTTTTAATATTAAAATTCTTTATTTATTTTCATTTTTGGCAAGGTGCACTGCAAAACATAGTAATTATCGACATTACCAATTTATCAATATTGATAATATTTTTCTAAAATTGAAAAGAATTTAGGTACCCTTCTAACTTCTTGGTATTTCAGTCCTGCAGACAAGTCACTGTTCCTTCTCCTGCACAACCTAAGAAAAGGAACCATGCTCAAATATCAGCATGGTCCATTGTTATTATTCTGTATTTTAAAAAGCTACTCTCCTTTTGCACACCCGTTAGTTTAAGTGTCACAAATATTGAGTTTAATTTTTAGTAAGGTATTGTTTTACCTTATTCGCATCTTCAGAAGGGTATTGATATTCGAGAATACTAGCTACTTCAATAGCTATTTGCTCAAACAAGTCAATTGTTTCAAACAACGAATTCCAAACTTGTTCGTAATCTCCATTAGGATATGTTTTCATTAATCTTCCCCAAATGTCGTTATCAAGGTAGCACTTTAGGTACTTGCTGTTTTTTCCTACACTCAATGAAAAATTGGTTACTATACCAACTTTCCACTCAAGCATTGTTAGTAACATTTCTCTTACACTACTTAAATGGTCATAAGCGTAAAGTATTTCTTGTCTCCATAACCCTTTTGCTACATAAGTTGAAACCCACCAAAATTCATTACAACAATCAGCAAAGAATTTAGCAGAAGGCTTTTTTACCCAGTAGTCTTTATCTGTTGGTTCAGAAAGCTTAAGCATATTTCCATCTTTATCTAATAAAATTACTGTTAATCTATCTTCAGAACAATAAATATCTTTTTCCTCAATCGGAATCAGCATTAAATCAATTCTATTACCATCTTCAAATAACATTAGATAGGTGAATCTCCCACCCAATTCAGGTGGAAACATTGCCATATCTTCTGGTGTTTGCATTATTATTCTTTTCCCAAAAACATTTACCCAATCAGGATTGATTAGAAACGATTTAAAGTCAGATACAAGATAAACAATATCATAATCTCTGAAAGTATCTTTAGGTACATTAAAATTCGTTCGAGAACCATTCATTGCAACAGCTCGTACTCTCTCTTCTTTCTCGGCAACTTGTAATATCAATTCCATCATTTCTTTTTCTGAACGCATTTTTACTCCTCCTAAATATTTAATTTCTTAATACGTATTTCTATTAGGAGGTCCTCTAATAAGTAATAAACAACGTTATATAAAATGATCTATTATTGACTTCCTAAGTCCTCGGCGATAACTGGTAGCTAGCCTTTCCTCCATCGGCATTACCCAACTTCATTGGTACTACGCTGCTATCCGACTCCCTACACAGCATTTGGTTTCCTTGCTTTTTATCGCTTGTACACCATACTCTTCTAATAAGAAAAGACCGATAGGGTCTCCCGAGTTGCCGTATCATATCGATGTGTAACGTGCCAAGGTCTCTGACTCCAGAGAGGTTTTATCCGTCTTGCCCTTAACGAAGGATAAAATGTAGCTTTCTGCTGTGCGTAAAGCATCAGCCCTCTCGATTTACTAACTTTATGGAGCTCAATCCCTTCAACCATTTGGCTTTCGGCCCGCCACCTAACTGTCTACGCTTAAAGACTAAAGTTACCTTTAGCCCTCCAAGACTCGCTACGAGCGAATGGCTAGTTCTTACTCGACGGGAATCCCACCCGCTATATGATACGACCTAGGCTCGGCCGCACACGCACCCGTTAGTTTAAGTACATTCTTTCACAAACTATTAGTAAAGGAACCATTCAGGGCTACGTTATGTTGATGGTAATTCATTCAATGTTATCCAAGTACGCATCTAAAAATATCTAAATCTGCTGATTAACTTAACTTGGGTTTAGTCTTTTCTTTATATTTACTGAAAACCATGAAAATGGTAGAATTCCGAAGAGGTGAAATCATTGAAGTTTAAGAAGTTTATCATCGGCCTATCATCATTATTAACGGCTTTTGTGTTACTCTTTGTTCTATTGAGATTAATGGGAATACTAGTTTGGGTGAATGGCGATCCTTTTGATAAATGGATTGCATTAATTGGTTTAATTGCTATGCCTGTTTCTATTTCTATACTATCGAAAAAGATTAAGCTTAATAAAAAGAAAGAAAATACTTTGTTTAATATAGTTGTTTTTGCTAATTTTCTTTACTTATTAGGGTCGTTTTCCATTTTATCCGAAAACTATACTTTTATTGAAAGTGATGAATACCTTTCTTTCCCTTATGTTATACATGAAAAGGAACCACTTCAATGGCCAAAAGATGAGTATGAAAGTAGGTATACATTTTACAGTTCTTTGAATTCATATATTTATGTAAAAGATTCAGTCAAAAAGGGAAATCACGGACTGAGTGAACATGCTCGTTTTAGTGATTATAAAGTTAAAGTTATAAGTGGAAGCCTCTACATTACATGGACTGGTGGATCAATATTCATACGATAAAAGGAAGAAGGATACTTTCTCCACTTTCATCTTGAATTGCTTTAGCTCTAATTTGTCCCTTGTGCTTACCAACAGACCCTTAAGGATATACTCCACTATACATATTCTTCCAATTAGGTTTATTTTTTAGGTTTTTCTAATACATTAATCTCTATGGTTTCGGTATAACCTTCGTCTCCAATTACAGTGACTGTAGCATTTTTGTTGTCTTTCCATTCAACCCTAAAATTCTCAGTTCTTGCGAATCCACCGTCATTGTCTACAGATTCACGTATGGAATAACGTGAATGACCTTCTTTTTGATAATAGATTTTAAAGGGAGCAGAGCTAAACAAAGTAGGTTCTCCTTTTTGCACAATTTCAATCGTACTTGTTCCCGTTTGAGATTCACTGGTTAGGACGGTAGTTTCTTTCCAAGAATCTTGATAGAAAAAAGAAACTAATGGAATGGCTATCATCAGGACAAATCCCACAAGAATAAGAAACCCTTTAGTTTTGAAAGATTTTTTCCCCTCCAGTTTATCGATTGGTTTTGTATGATGTTTCTTTCTTCTCTTAATAAATGTTCCCCACCAATACAGAAGATAGCAATATCCCATAAAAGAAAGAATAATCCATAAATTCACTTGCAGTATTTGTGAAAGGAAATATTCAGACTCTGAAGGTCCCATTCCATTTCTATTTAAGTTATTAAACAGCTTAATAAGTGGAATGACAGCTAATGCTGCAATGGACCGTTTTATATTCTTTTTTCGAAATAGACTTATGATCACCGCCGGTAATGTTATGAACGGTAAAGTCTCAATGAGTATAATAGCAATCATTAGCAAAAATACGTAAATTAGAAAACCCAACATCGCCAACATTCTGCACACTTCCCCTACCATTTATTAACTTATTTTATAACAATAGGAACGCTGGTTTATATGTTATTAAACGGTTGTATTTTAAAATAACAACAATATTTACGATATCATCCTATAAACATAAACCAATAATCCTATGTAGAGGAACATAATGTAATCACAATACATTGAGTATACACCTTAGATAAATATACTTCCCTCTTAGTCCATTACTGTTAATGCGTAGTTTGTATACTCCTGGCTTTTTCAACTAAACTCCCTCAATAAAGAAAGCAAAACCTCTCGATATCTCCGTTTTTCTTAGATTTTCATAGTAGTTTACCTG
>NZ_JBHZPE010000067.1:0-15259 GCF_042787985.1 Peribacillus sp. YIM B13481 | reverse complement strand
AAGCGAGCATCTGGAGGGGAAATCAACCACAACTCACTACCTGGTAAATAGCAACAAAGTATGTGAAAACAGCCTAATGAAAAGATCAACATTAAGATTTAAAGGGCCATATACAAAAAAAAAGGCCGTTTAACATGTAAGTTAAACGGCCTTCACCTCTAATTATTATTTAGATTTTTTAACTGTTACTTTTGCTGCTTTTCCTGTATTGCCAGCTTTATCTTTTGCTGAGACGTATAATGCAGAACCTGCTTTTTTCTTGCTGATTTTAACAGAGAATTTTCCATTTTTATCAGATTTTGCCGTTCCGATGTTTTTATCATTGTACTTCACGGTTACGGTTGAACCGATTTCCGCTTTACCTGTTACTTTTGTTGCTTTGTCGTTTACTTCATTCACTTTCGGTGCGCCTGGAGCTGTTTTATCTTTAACCGTTACTTTTGCTGCTTTTCCTGTATTGCCAGCTTTGTCTTTTGCAGAGGCATATAATAAGGACCCTGCTTTTTTCTTGCTGATTTTAATGGAGAAGTTCCCCTTTTTATCAGCTGTTGCCGTTCCGATGTTTTTATTGTTGTACTTCACGGTTACGATTGAACCGATTTCCGCTTTACCAGTTACTAAGGTAGCTTTATCGCTTACTTCATTCACTTTTGGCGCACCTGGAGCTGTTTTATCGATAACAGTCACGGTTGCCGCCTTGCTTTCACGTTTTGCTAAGTCTGTAGCTGTGACTGAAAGTTTAGTGCCAGCCTTTTGCTTGCTGATTTTCACTTTGAAATTCCCTTTGCTGTCCGTGTTACCTGAACCAATCACTTTTTTTGCGTTATTTTTGATCGTGATTTTCATGTCCGCTTGTGATTGACCCGTTACATACGTATCTTTGTCACTTAGGGCTTTAACAGTTGGCTTGTTAGGGGTTGCACCCTTATTCACGAATACTTTGATTGAAGATACTGCTAGTTTGGAAGAATCAGAGATATTCACAGTAAGCTGCTGCTCAGCTTTTTGGACCGGAATAGTAACGGTGAACGTTCCGTTAGCTGCCGCCGTTCCTTTACCGAGGGATTTCTTCCCGTTTTTCACTTCGATTACCGAACCTTTTTTAGCTGAACCAGTCAGTTTTGTTTGCGTATCCATTACAAGGTTGACTTTTGCTTGTAAATCCACTGTACTAAGTGCACTGTACGCATTCAGCCTTCCATACCCAGAGACTAAATCTTTTCCGACAGGCAGTTCTTCTTCTGGTATTATGATTTCTCCATCTTCTGGTTCATAGTCCTCATAAGGGTCTACATTATCTTCTTCTTCAAAAGCAACATATTCCGATGTCTCATGAAGGATTTCCCTTACTTCATTCACTTTCAGCCCAGGATTTCCGGACAATAACAAGGCTGTAGCTGCCGCAACATGAGGAGTTGCCATTGATGTACCATCCATGTAGGTAACATTCCCATTTAGTACAAGGCTTGGAATTCCTGTCCCTGGAGCGACCATGTCCAATTTCGCGCCATAATTGGAATAATCGGATACTAAATCAAGGGCATTGGTTGCACCGACAGATATCGCGTATTTTGATGATGCAGGATAAGAAAGACCTTCCGTCCCATCATTACCGCTTGCTACGACAACCATTACATTCTTGGCAGCTGCATGTTTCAAGGCATATTCAATCGTCCTGCTATATTCTCCGCCCAAGCTAAGGTTTATGACCTTTGCTCCATGATCCACGGCATATTTAATGCCTAGTGCAACTTTCTCATTGTCTCCAGCTCCTGAAGAATCCAAGACCTTCACAGGCATGATTTTAGCTACTGGATTGATTCCCTGCATCGAATATCCATTATCCGCTTTGGCAGCGATAATTCCGGATACATGTGTACCATGGCCATGGTCATCGATTGCCTTTTCATTCTTATCAATGAAGTTCTTGCCTAAGTCCATGCGAACTGTATCTTTCAAATCCGCCAGTGAATTATCGACACCCGTGTCGATAACCGCTACCAATGTATCTTTTAAATTACGTTTTTTAATTAGGCTTTGCAGTTTTTCGTTATCGATGTCCGCTCCCTTTATGCCCTCTTCGCCACCGGCGTTATTTAATGACCATTGATACGGTGATTGAATGTCGGCTGAAAGTGCTTTGTACGTTTTTACCGGTTCGATATATTCCACTTCTGGAAGTTTTTCGATACTGGATAAAGCTGCTGTACTCATATTAGCTTGATTCTTTAACTCTACAACGTACATATCATCATACAGAACCTCTTGGCGCTTAGGTGCCGATAATGTTCCATATCCTTTTCCGCTTACCTTGGATTGGACAGCGCTTAATGACTTCCCTGGTTTAAGTTTGACGATATATTTGTTCTTTATATTTTTCGAAGCCGGAAGTTTGATTCCTGCTTTGCTTGCGATATCAACGATTCTCTCACCTGCAAGCTTATCAAGATTGATTTTCTTTGCAATGCTGTTCATATCCTTTTTCAATCCAGCTGGAGCGACACTTGCCGCCTTATTGAATAATGCTTTAATCGCTTCTTGCTGCTTATTACTAATGACTGCCGTACTGCTTGCTCCATTTTCAGTAAGATCCTCAATAAGCGGCTTAATGACGACTAAGTGGTTATAGACCGCTTCCCTGGCCTTTTTATTTCCAGCCAGATGAAGGGCCAGAAACGGGGAAGCCTTATAGTATAAAGAGGAAAGGGAGCGTCCCTCAGATGACTTCGTGAGAACTTCATCTCTAAACACGCGGAGTGTTTTCAACATGGATTCTCCCGTTTTCTTATCGTTTACACTCAGTTCAACCGGGCATGCTTCGAGTTCCTCTTCGTCCCCAGAAGATGGCGGCAATGTCACTGAATGGGCATTGATGGAGTATTCAGCTTCATTTTTAGCATCGGGGATGGGATTTCCCTCATCATCCGTTTCGCCGAAATATTCAACTTTAACATAATACGTGCCTTCCCAAGCATACGGGAAATCGACTACAGCTTTTTCATCAGGATAAGAAGAGACAAAATAATTGCTCTCATCTTTTTCTGCTTTTTCTTTATTTTGATATACGGAAATATTCAAGATTTTGTCCGAATTGACTTCGAACTCAATATGGGAGAATTTTTGTATTTCTTCTTTTGTAGGGGTGATTTGATACCATTTAACATCCGGTTTATCAAACTTCCCGTCTAAAGTGTCCCCATTTTTAATCGTTTTTACATTTTCAATAGGTGTTGCAGTTGCAGCTTGAGAATTTAGTGGAACCATCAAGCTGATAATCAGTGCAAAAATAAGTACAAACGCCGTAAATCGACTCACATTCTTAAATTTCACAGTTTCCCCTCCAATAATTGGTTAAAAAATTACAGTACTATACCAAACTATCACACTGTAAAATTTTATCAACCAATTTTTTACCTTTTTTATGGCAAATACTTGATATATTGGGCCTTCAAGCCGAAAAATGATTCTCATGTACCAATTAAGCAAGATATTTAGGTTCCAATGCATTACTACCGCTTGTTGATTCCAAAATTTGATAGACTCATCGCAAATAGATTTAAATCGGGGGAAATCCTAACCATGACCTAATTCCTATGTTCAGCCGATGCCCACGCAAAAAAAAGCTGTCCCAGCATTAAAACATGCGGAACAGCCCTCAATCGATTTAGTTAGTTTGCGACGATATTGACTAATTTGCCTGGTACGGCAATAACTTTGCGGATGGTTTTCCCATCGATTTGTTCTTTGATGGAGTTATCCCCCATCGCAATTTCTTCCAGTTTTTCTTTTGTAGTGTCAGTCGGCACCATTAATTTCGCTTTAACTTTTCCATTGATTTGGATGACGATTTCGACTTCGTTATCCACTAACTTCGCTTCGTCGAACGCAGGCCATGTTCCGTATGTGATGCTCTCGGAGTGACCTAGTTTAGACCAAAGCTCCTCGGCGATATGCGGTGCAACTGGTGCAAGCAATTTGACGAAGCCTTCGATATATACCTTAGGAAGCGAATCCGCTTTATAGGCATCATTAATGAATACCATCAATTGTGAAATCGCCGTATTGAATTTCAATTCTTCATAGTTCTCGGTCACTTTTTTAACCGTTTGATGATAGACTTTTTCAAGCTTGCCCGTGTCATCCGTTTCGGTCACCTTATCTGTGATCGTATTGTCTTCGTTGACCAATAAACGCCAGATACGGTCAAGGAATCTGCGGGAGCCGTCCAATCCGTTTGTAGACCAGGCAATCGAAGCATCCAATGGTCCCATGAACATTTCGTACATTCGAAGTGTATCGGCACCATGGCTTTCAACGATATCATCCGGGTTCACGACATTCCCTTTGGATTTACTCATTTTTTCATTATTCTCGCCAAGGATCATTCCTTGGTTAAATAGGTTTTGGAAAGGTTCCTTCGTTGGCACGACACCGATATCGTACAGGAATTTATGCCAGAAACGGGCGTAAAGCAAGTGAAGCACCGCATGCTCAGCGCCGCCAATATAAATGTCGACCGGCATCCATTCTTTTAATTTTTCAGGATCTGCAAGTGCCTCCTTGTTGTCCGGATCGATATAACGAAGGAAGTACCAGCTGCTGCCTGCCCATTGTGGCATGGTGTTTGTCTCACGGCGCCCTTTTCGTCCGTTTTCATCCGTTACGTTCACCCATTCCGTAATGTTTGCAAGAGGTGATTCGCCTGTACCTGAAGGCTTGATGTCTGTCGCTTTCGGTAAAATCAATGGAAGTTCTTCTTCCTTCACTGCAGACATCGTGCCGTCTTCCCAATGTATGATTGGAATCGGTTCACCCCAGTAACGCTGACGGCTGAATAACCAGTCGCGAAGACGGTATGTTATTTTCTTCGTACCGATTTCTTTTTCTTCCAGCCATTTGATCATGGTTGAAATGCCTTCTTCTTTATTCAAGCCATCAAGGAATTCCGAATTCACATGAAGTCCATCGCCTGTATATGCTTCACTTGTCACATCTCCGCCAGCTACGACTTCCTTGATCGGCAATTCGAACTTGACTGCAAATTCATAATCACGCTCATCATGTGCAGGAACGGCCATGATCGCACCTGTTCCGTAGCTGATCAACACGTAATCAGCAATCCAAATCGGCATTTTTTCGCCGTTTACCGGATTAATGGCATAAGCCCCCGTAAACACGCCTGACTTATCCTTTGCCAAGTCTGTTCTTTCCAGGTCGCTTTTATGTTTCACTTCATCTAAATATGCGTCAACCGCTTTCCTTTGATCAGCCGTCGTAATTTTATCGACAAATGGATGTTCAGGTGCCAATACGGCATATGTTGCACCGAATAACGTATCTGGACGAGTCGTGAACACCGTGAATGTATCATCAAAGCCATCGATATTGAATGTAACCTCCGCGCCCTCGGAACGGCCAATCCAGTTACGTTGCATATCCTTGATGTTTTCCGGCCAATCGACATCATTCAAATCGTCGATTAAGCGGTCTGCATAAGCCGTGATTCGAAGCATCCACTGTTTCATCGGGCGGCGCTCAACCGGATGGCCCCCACGCTCACTTTTTCCATCGATGACTTCTTCGTTCGCCAATACCGTGCCAAGGGCTGGACACCAGTTAACGGCCACTTCATCAATATATGCAAGGCCCTTTTCATATAATTTCAAGAAGATCCATTGCGTCCATTTGTAATAGTCAGGGTCTGTCGTGTTAATTTCACGATCCCAGTCATAAGAAAAACCAAGGGCTTTGATTTGGCGGCGGAACGTGTTGATGTTGTGCTCCGTGAATTCAGCTGGATCATTTCCCGTATCGATCGCATATTGCTCTGCCGGAAGTCCAAAAGCGTCCCAGCCGATCGGATGCAAAACATTATACCCCTGCGCCCGTTTCATCCGTGCCAGGATGTCGCTTGCCGTATAACCTTCCGGGTGACCCACATGAAGACCGGCCCCTGAAGGATATGGGAACATATCCAGCGCGTAGAATTTGCGTTTGCCGCTTTCTTCACCCGTTTTGAATGTCTTGTTGCCTTCCCAATACTGCTGCCATTTCGTTTCTATGCTTCTATGGTCAAAACTCATATTATTTCCTCCTAATTTCCGTATAAAAAAACAATAAAAAACCCCTCATCCCAAAATAGGGACGAGAGGATTATGTATATCTTCCCGCGGTACCACCCACATTGGCGATAGCTAAAATCCGCCCAGCTTAAAACATCATCCGTAACATGGATTAAAACGCCAGGCATTACTTTTTACCTTCACACCTGGAACTCCAAGGCGAGTTCACGACCATCCCAGGTTGACTTGCACCACCCGTCAACTCTCTTTACTGAAATAAAATCGCTACTGTTCCTCATCATAGTCTTTATGAGAATATTTGATTATATTACATTCTAGTCAATTTTACCGATAATTGCAATAGCCGTACATAAACATTATCGACAGGTTTTTCATTATATATGCGAATTCAAGGAAAAACGCGCAAAAAAAGGGAGCTATGCATCCATAGCTCCCTTGCTCCTTTAATGTCGCAGTAATATCATTTCATTTTTCAATTCATTCAATTGCTGCCGCATCCGCGAAAGCATATCCCGTTGCTGGGCATTCGAACTGGCATACAATCGTTCCATATCAGTCAAAGCCTCTTCGATATACCTTTGCGAATTTTGAAATTGTTCATCATCATAATGCTCCTGCCGAGAGGCCTCGTTAAATTCAAACTCTGCAAAATGGAGAGCCCCTTCACATTGCTCTAAAAAATGATCGACGGATTGTCTGGTTGCCATTTCAAACCCTCTCCTTCGCGTCTCATTTGGATGACTCAGTATCATCTTGTTTAGTTTGAGCAAATAACGAGCGGATTATCATTTTTTTTGAGGAATCATCCTTTATCCCAAAACTTCTCCCCTTGATGGGAAATGAACCGCTCGATCCATTCGGCAAAGCCCATATGGAGTTTCTCGCCTTCTTCAAAATCATCGATATGGCCTTTTACCATTAAATAATCCTTATCACCTTTTGCGACGGCCTCCCCATCGATCACGATATTATCTTGATAAATGCAGGCCACTTTAAAGCATCCTTCGTAAGAACTTTCATATGTGTAATTAACAATATCATCCAGGCTATACAAATCATTTCCCTGACCAGATTCTACGCTATCGAACAGACGGCATCCATTCGTTATTTTCAAAAACTCTTTATAATCATCGGGCAGAAGCAATCCGGTTTTCTTTTCAAAGGAATGAATTTGTTCATCCGAAGCAGGTGAATTGAAGGTGCAAGTGGCTTTGTATATGAACCCATCCTCATTTACTTCAATCACCTGATTATTTTCGGCTAATTTCTTTTTCATTTGATTAATCGCTTCTTCAACTTGACCGGTCATGTCCATCAGCTCCCGATTGGATATAGTCATTCACTAGAGATACTAGAAAAAGCAGCTAATTGTTTAGCCTTCAAGTATACAGTATACGCTTATTTTTCAAAAAAAGACCTAGCTGCCCGAATGTTGTATAATATATGTTGCGCTTTATTTTTTACTTAGGAGGTTGCTGATTTGAATCAAGCAAACCCGTTTATATATGCAACGGATAACAAACGATATCATACATGGAATTACCACTTGAGAAATCATTTTGGACATAAGGTTTTTAAAGTTGCCCTTGATGGCGGTTTTGACTGTCCGAACCGTGATGGGACAGTCGCACATGGAGGCTGTACCTTCTGCAGTGCCTCAGGCTCGGGTGACTTTGCGGGCAGCAGGGTCGAACCGCTCGACGTCCAGTTCAAGCAAATCAGCGAACGTATGCATCATAAATGGAAAGACGGTAAGTATATGGCCTATTTCCAAGCGTTCACGAATACGCATGCACCCGTGGCAGAGCTTCGCGAGAAATATGAAAGTGTATTGACCCAGGAAGGTGTCGTCGGACTCTCCATTGCAACGCGTCCGGATTGCCTTCCAGATGATGTAGTCGAGTATTTAGCAGAATTGAACGAACGCACTTATCTATGGGTTGAACTTGGTCTTCAAACGGTTCATGAAAAGACCGCGACGATGATCAACCGTGCCCATGACTTCGATTGCTACAAAGAAGGGGTCGATAAACTGCGCAAACACGGCATCCGCGTATGCTCCCATATCATCAATGGCCTTCCTCAGGAAGATTACGACATGATGATGGAAACAGCCCGGGAAGTCGCCAAACTTGATGTGCAGGGCATAAAGATCCATTTACTTCATCTATTAAAAGGGACCCCTATGGTCAAACAATATGAAAAAGGCCTGCTTGAATTCCTTGACCGTGACGATTATGTCAGCCTGGTATGTGATCAACTGGAAATAATCCCTCCGGAAATGATCGTTCACCGCATAACGGGAGACGGCCCAATCGATTTGATGATCGGGCCAATGTGGAGCGTCAATAAATGGGATGTTTTGAATGCCATTGATGCCGAATTGCAACGCCGCAACAGCTGGCAGGGGAAAAATCATCAGACGGAGGTACAATCAGATGAAGCTTGACCGAATTTTGCCATTCGCCAGGATCCTGCTTGAAAAAGCGGTCCAGCCCGGGGATATTACCATTGATGGCACGATGGGCAACGGTTTTGATACTGTCTTCCTGGCAGGACTAACCGGAGAAAACGGACATGTCTATAGTTTTGACATTCAGAAAGAAGCACTCCAAATCACAGCGGCCAAACTGATGTCCGAGAATTTACAGGAACACTGCACCCTCATTCACGATGGGCATGAACAACTCAGTAAATACATCAGAAAAGAACATTCCGGAAAGATCACAGGTGCCATATTCAACCTAGGCTACCTTCCTGGCAGTGACAAATCAATCATCACCCAAGCAGATACGACGATATCAGCTATTGAACAGCTGTTCGAGATGCTTGCACCTGAAGGCATCATCATCCTCGTCATTTACCATGGACATCCAGGAGGATCGGCTGAACGGGATGCATTGATGGATTATGTACAGGACTTCCCTCAACAAAAAGCGCATATCCTGAAATACGGCTTCATCAACCAAGCCAACAATCCGCCATTCATTGTAGCGATTGAAAAGAGATGATCGCTCCTGACACCGTTCTTTCCCGGAACGGTGTTTTTTCATTAGAAGGAAATGGCTCAAATGATCGGCAGCAAATTTCCAATCATAACTTTTTGAATTTTTCGTCTATAATAATTATAATTAAAGAAAATAGATAAGAAGGTGTAGAAAAAATGGAACAGTTGCCTATTTCATTACTGACCGATATATTGACAGAAAGAATCAAAAGGGATTCGAGTGAAGAGTACGGGAATTTTGTCAGATCGCTTAATTCATTGACAGAAAAACAAAAAAACATGGAAGACCTCAAACAATTTGAAAATCATTTTGATAAGTTCCTGCCACAGCTCGATTTAGTGATTTCCACATAAAACCATGAAGAAATCATGAATATGAAAGCGACGCTTTTAGATTTATTCGCTAATGACTTGAGCTTTAAATCCATCTATCTCCTATCCACCGCCTTATCCAATAAAAATGAACTAACACATTTGAGCCAATTTATGTATCCGGTTACTTTTTGGGCACCGGTCATCAAATCGTACGAATTACTTACAAAAGCAGGTTGATCCATTTCAAATAAAAAAAGCTGCTGAATGTCTCACTTCAGCAGCTTTTTCAATTATTCCGCAGGATTTACCGATCAAACGACATACCCTAATATCTTTAGACGATTTTCAACAAAACTCAGCGCATATTGGAATACATCATCACGCTCCGGTTCGTTGAAGATTTCATGATAAAGCTTCGGCCATTCCTTATATTGCTTTTCACTGGCCAGGTTATAATTAAACCACTCACGAACCGCCTTCTTATTCACGATTCGGTCATCTCCGCCCTGCATGACCAAAAGCGGCACATCCTGAAATTCGGGAATCTCTTCAAAAGCATCCTTCATCGCCTGTGCAAGCTCGCGATACCAGCGAATCGAAACCTTCGTGATATATAATGTATCGTTTCTATCGGATTCACGAATTTCCGCACTTCTCGTCGCCATTTCAGGTGTCAATCCGGAATCTACTCTTAACTGAGGCATCATGATGTTCAAACCATGGGAGATGGTTGTCAGGAACTTCCGCGGCTTCGTCACGAGGCCTAAACATGGAGAAGAAAGAATCACCCCTGCAATGTCCCATTCCTCTTCCTGAAGAAGGCGTATCGAAATCAAACCGCCCATGCTATGTCCAAGTAAAAAGACCGGCAACGAATATTCGTAAGCCTCTTCTATCCAGCTTTTCACTTCGTCTAAATATTCATCAAAGGAATCGATATGTCCCCGGTAGGCGCGAGTTGTCATACCCTGCCCAGGAAGGTCGCCCATGACGACATGGTATCCAGCTGAAAGCCACATTTGTGTTAACCACTTATAACGGCCGTGATGTTCCATCGCCCCATGAATGATGACAATTACGCCTTTTGCGTCTCCTTCTGTCTCCCATTTCCACATTCGAAATCCCCCTTTCACTTTTCACTTGTTGTATACGATCCATGATAGTTAAAATAATATATATAAATTATAACCATATTCGTGATTTTCGCCAAAAAAGAAACCTAACAAGTTGTACATTTATATTATAAATAGCCAAGTGTATTTGCATACGGTATATTAAAATAATACATAAAAACATTCACTTCGGAAAGGAAATGATTGAAAATGATTATTTATCCGTTTAAAGGTAAAGAACCTGATATCGCTGAAAGCGCTTATATTGCTGAAAACGCTGTCGTGACAGGTGATGTGAAAATTGGTGAAGAATCGTCAATTTGGTTCAATTCCGTCATACGCGGCGATGTATCCCCAACCATCATTGGGAACAAAGTCAGTATACAGGATAACAGCGTTCTGCACCAAAGCCCAAATAATCCATTGATCATCGAGGATGAAGTAACCATTGGCCATCAGGTCATTTTACATAGCTGTAAAATCCGAAAAGGAGCTTTGATCGGCATGGGCTCGATTGTGCTTGATGCAGCGGAAATCGGCGAAGGGGCTTTTATAGGTGCAGGCAGTCTCGTTCCCCAAGGCAAAGTCATTCCACCGAACATGTTGGCATTCGGACGCCCAGCTAAGGTCATTCGTGAAATCAACGAAGAAGACCGTCAGGATATGGAACGTATCGTACGCGAATATGCTGAAAAAGGGCAATACTACAAAACGGCAGAACGTATAAAATAAACTGAATATAGCGGGAACTTATAGGTACGCACCAAACTTACGAACTCACGAGTATATGAGCCAAATTCACGAGTAAATGAACCAAACTCACGAGTATTCGCACTAAACTCACGAGTAAACGAGCCAATCTCACGAGTATTCGCACTAAACTCACGAGTATATGCACCAAACTCACGAGTATTCGCACTAATCTCACGAGTAAACGCCCAAACTCACGAGTATTCGCACTAAACTCACGAGTATTCGCACCAAACTCACGAGTATTCGCACTAATCTCACGGGTATATGCACGTGAGTGGATTTCTATGGGATTTCTTGAATTATTCCCTCTGACGGCAAAATAAGTCAATAAAAAAAAGGTGTCCACTATAAGCGGGACACCTTTTCATTTATTGATTATGCTTGTGCTTTTAATGTTTCTGCTTTATCTGTGCGTTCCCATGGAAGATCGACATCTGTACGGCCAAAGTGTCCGTATGCAGCTGTTTGTTTGTAAATCGGGCGACGAAGATCAAGCATTTTGATGATACCGGCTGGACGAAGGTCGAAGTTAGCGCGAACTAGGTCAACAAGGACTTCTTCGCTAACAGTACCAGTTCCGAATGTATCAATCGAGATCGATACAGGCTCTGCCACACCAATTGCGTATGCCAATTGAACTTCCGCTTTGTCAGCAAGGCCAGCTGCCACGATGTTTTTCGCAACGTAACGAGCAGCATATGCCGCAGAACGGTCAACTTTAGTAGCATCCTTACCAGAGAATGCACCGCCGCCGTGACGAGCGTATCCGCCATACGTATCAACGATGATTTTACGTCCAGTAAGACCAGCATCCCCTTGAGGTCCGCCAATTACGAAACGGCCAGTCGGGTTGATGAAGTACTTAGTTTCAGCATCGATCAATTCAGCTGGAACAACTGCTTTAATTACATGTTCTTTTAAATCTGCTTGAATTTGTTCAAGCGTAATTTCTGCATCATGTTGTGTAGAGATAACGATCGTATCTACACGTACAGGACGGTTATTCTCATCATACTCCACAGTTACCTGTGTTTTACCATCAGGGCGTAAGTAAGCAAGCGTTTCATCTTTACGAACTTGAGCCAGGCGGAATGAAAGTTTATGTGCCAATGAGATCGGAAGCGGCATAAGCTCTTCAGTTTCATTACAGGCAAATCCGAACATAAGACCTTGGTCCCCTGCACCGATTGCATCGATTTCTTCCTCTGACATGTGTCCTTCACGAGCTTCCAATGCTTTATCGACGCCAGCTGCGATATCGGCAGACTGCTCATCAATTGAACTTAATACAGCACAAGTTTCAGCATCGAAACCGTATTTCGCACGTGTGTAGCCAATTCCTGCAATCGTATCACGAACGATACGCGGAATATCCACGTAAGCGGATGTTGTAATTTCTCCAGCAACAAGTACAAGACCTGTTGTTACACTTGTTTCGCACGCAACACGTGCATTTGCATCCTTAGCAAGGATAGCATCTAAAATGGAATCTGAAATCTGATCACAAATCTTGTCCGGATGGCCCTCTGTAACAGATTCAGAAGTAAATAGACGTTTCTTTGACATCATATTTCCTCCTTGGAAGTTAGTATGTTGTAGGCATAAGCCTGATTTTTTACGGAACTCGTTTCCCTCATTAGTTTCAACTATAGACACAGAATTACTTATTAAAAACACAAAAACCTTCCCTGGCAAATGAGGAAAGGTTTAAAATTCTGTCTTCTATCCTTTCACTCTTATCGTTCAAGGGTTTTTTACCTTGCTCAGGTTAGCACCATCACCACTATTCCTTGAAGAACCATCGCTTTATTTTCGGCGATCGATCTTGGAGTCAAGTTCAATATGGCAGGTTGCTGGGTTTCAAAGGGCCTGTCCCTCCACCAACTCGGGATAAGAGAATCCGTACAATTTAAGATATTATCGTATCTGGTTGGAATTTGTCAATGCTTTTCTAAAAAAGAACATTTCCCCCAGAATGGGGTTCACGTGAAAATACGTGTTGGTTCAACGTCTTTAAAGGGTTTCCAAGCCAGGGCGAATAGAAATAATGAAAATTGCCATTAATAATAGAACATTGAGAAAAAGAATTGGAAAGGCATCATGATTTACCATTCAAAATTAAGATGCTTCCATGAAAGTATATGCGATCATCCTGACTCGGTTCCTTCCCATTTAAATTGATTAATGCGGCCAGTTGAAAATTATCACAAAAAAAAATAAATAGTATAGACTATTTAAATGAATGTGTTATACTAATTGTAATATAAAAACTTAAACAAAGGAAGGTACCTCATATATGAATTCTGTAGATGTTTCTAATGAGTTACACCAATTATTAACAGGAAACAATGTTCAAACTCAACTTTCAGTTCCTCAATTGGTTGAAAAGGTATTGAGCAGAAACGAAGGCGTTTTAACATCAACTGGAGCAGTAAAAGCTGAAACCGGCAAATATACTGGTCGTTCACCTAAAGATAAATATATCGTGGAAGAAGCATCTGTTAAAGATAAAGTCGATTGGGGTTCAGTGAACCGGCCAATTTCCGAAGATGTGTTCAATAAACTATATAATAAAGTAGTTGACTACCTAAAAGCAAAAGAAGAGATTTTTGTTTTCAAAGGTTTCGCTGGTGCAGACGAATCATCACGCCTTCCTATCCAAGTTGTTAATGAATATGCTTGGCATAATCTTTTCGCCCATACTTTGTTCATCCGTCCAAACGAAGAGGAACTAAGAGGTCACGAATCAGAATTCACAATACTTTCGGCACCTAATTTCAAAGCAGATCCAGAAGTGGACGGAACTTCTTCTGAAACTTTCATCATCGTTTCATTTGAACGCCGCACCATCCTTATCGGCGGAACGGAATATGCAGGAGAAATGAAAAAATCGATCTTCTCGATCATGAACTACTTACTTCCAGAGGCTGGAATCCTTCCAATGCATTGCTCTGCTAACGTAGGACGTGAAGGGGACGTCGCTTTATTCTTCGGACTGTCCGGTACAGGTAAAACAACGTTATCCGCAGACACTAATCGTAAACTGATTGGCGATGACGAGCACGGCTGGTCTTCTAACGGTGTTTTCAACATCGAAGGCGGCTGCTATGCTAAAACGATCAACCTTTCACGCGAAAAAGAACCACAAATTTTCGATGCGATCCGTTTCGGTGCCGTATTGGAAAACGTAGTTGTTGATCCTGAAACACGTGAAGCGAACTATGATGATAGTTCATTAACAGAAAACACTCGTGCTGCATACCAAATGCAAGCGATCGATAACATCGTGAGCCCAAGTATCGCAGGACACCCAAATACAATCATTTTCTTAACAGCTGATGCTTCAGGCGTACTGCCTCCAATCAGCAAGCTTTCCAAGGAACAGGCAATGTTCCATTTCCTAAGTGGGTACACAAGTAAATTGGCTGGTACTGAAAGAGGAGTAACTTCACCGGAAGCTACATTTTCAACATGTTTCGGTTCACCATTCTTACCGCTTCCCGCTACACGCTATGCTGAAATGCTTGGAGATAAAATTGACGAGCACAACGCAAAGGTATACCTTGTCAACACTGGATGGACTGGCGGTGCATACGGAACTGGCAGCCGTATGAAACTTGCTTACACTCGTGCGATGGTACAAGCGGCACTTGAAGGCGAATTAGCAAATATCGAGACAACCAAAGACGATATCTTTGGTTTGGATATTCCACTTCATGTTCCTGGTGTTCCTGACGAAGTGCTTCAGCCAATCAAGACTTGGGAAGATCCTGCTGCATATACACAAGCAGCTACAGCTCTTGCTGCCCAATTCCGTGCAAACTTTAAAAAATTCGGAAGCGTTCCAAGTGAAATCGAAGAACTTGGCGGCCCGACAGCATAATAAATTGTACCCAAAAGGACCAAGCCCTTTGAACTGCACCCCAATTGTTAGACACCATCTAACAATTGGAGGTGCAGTTTTTTTGACTAAATATACGATAGACGAA